>NZ_RHJR01000006.1:0-90423 GCF_004212325.1 Escherichia sp. E13S3 | reverse complement strand
TGATAAAACAGAATTTGCCTGGCGGCCGTAGCGCGGTGGTCCCACCTGACCCCATGCCGAACTCAGAAGTGAAACGCCGTAGCGCCGATGGTAGTGTGGGGTCTCCCCATGCGAGAGTAGGGAACTGCCAGGCATCAAATAAAACAAAAGGCTCAGTCGGAAGACTGGGCCTTTTGTTTTATCTGTCGTCCGTTCTGAATAGCGTAGGCAGTAAAAACCACCTGATGTGGTTCTGACTAAGAAATAAAAACCCTATCATTCCCTTGTATACGCCAGATGCTCGCCCATTTCCATACGACAACCTCACCTGAAATCCTTCCTGGTCATCCAGAATAATCATTCCCCTGCTAACTAAATTCGCAGTTATGGTTGCATAAACATCAGTAACAAATGTATAACATTCGTCTTACTAAATAATAAACAACATTGGCCGACAAAAGCATCGGATTATGGCAGGAGAAATATTGGCATGGCAGAAAGCACTGTAACGGCAGACGGCAAACTGACAAGTAGTGATACTCGTCGCCGCATCTGGGCAATAGTAGGGGCCTCTTCAGGTAATCTGGTCGAGTGGTTCGATTTTTATGTCTACTCATTCTGTTCCCTCTACTTCGCCCACATCTTCTTCCCTTCTGGTAACACTACCACTCAGTTACTGCAAACAGCCGGTGTTTTTGCTGCGGGCTTTCTGATGCGTCCAATAGGTGGCTGGCTATTTGGACGCATAGCCGATAAACATGGTCGTAAAAAATCAATGTTGTTATCGGTGTGTATGATGTGTTTCGGATCTCTGGTTATCGCCTGCCTCCCAGGTTATGAAACTATCGGTACCTGGGCTCCGGCATTATTGCTTCTCGCGCGTTTATTCCAGGGATTATCCGTTGGTGGAGAATATGGCACCAGCGCCACTTATATGAGTGAAGTTGCCGTTGAAGGACGCAAAGGGTTCTATGCTTCGTTCCAGTACGTCACGCTAATTGGCGGTCAGTTGCTGGCCTTACTGGTGGTGGTTGTTCTACAACATACTATGGAAGATTCTGCTCTTAGAGAGTGGGGATGGCGCATTCCTTTTGCGTTAGGAGCGGTGTTAGCCGTTGTAGCATTGTGGTTACGCCGTCAATTAGATGAAACTTCGCAACAAGAAACGCGCGCTTTAAAAGAAGCGGGTTCAATGAAGGGATTATGGCGCAATCGCCGTGCATTCATCATGGTTCTCGGCTTCACTGCTGCGGGTTCTCTTTGTTTCTATACCTTTACCACCTATATGCAGAAATATCTGGTGAATACTGCGGGAATGCACGCTAACGTAGCAAGCGGCATTATGACTGCGGCATTGTTTGTATTTATGCTCATTCAACCGTTCATTGGCGCGCTGTCAGATAAGATTGGACGCCGAACCTCAATGTTATGCTTTGGCTCTTTGGCCGCTATTTTTACCGTCCCCATACTATCAGCATTGCAGAACGTCTCCTCTCCTTATGCCGCTTTTGGTCTGGTGATGTGCGCCCTGCTGATAGTGAGTTTTTATACATCAATCAGTGGAATACTGAAGGCTGAGATGTTCCCGGCGCAGGTTCGCGCATTAGGTGTTGGTCTGTCATATGCGGTCGCCAATGCTATTTTTGGTGGTTCGGCGGAGTACGTAGCGTTATCGCTGAAATCGATAGGAATGGAAACGGCATTCTTCTGGTATGTGACATTGATGGCCGTGGTAGCGTTTCTGGTTTCTTTGATGCTGCACCGCAAAGGGAAGGGGATGCGTCTTTAGTGATGCGCTATTTGCCAGACGGTATAGCCGGTAGTTGCACCGGCGATATCCCAGGCAAAATCCTTCCAGCTCCAGCCGCTCCCCTCTGGGCGGCTATCCCAAAGCTCTTTTGACGCTCCCAGCCCTACAGAGAACATCAGCCCGAACATCGCGCTGCGGTCGCGACTCATCCCCTGATGTTGCGCGTATTCATTTCCTGCGGCGGAAAGCATCGCCGAGGCGATAAAGTGTTGAGCTTTATCCTGCCCCTGCCAGCTATCGTTAGCCATGTGGCTGCAACCAGAAAGTAACAATAGCAAACAGATAAAAAGAATACGCAACGCGGCCTCCAAAAAACAAACCCCGTACAGGACGGGGTTCAGATTACAGGATACGGCTAATTAATCGGTCGATGCGAATGCGGCGCAAACGGCGGATAAGTTTGCGAACCTTCACCGGATAATCGGCAATACTTTGCAGATCGCGATAGTGTTTAACGATAGTGGTATGCTCGCGGATCAGCTCCAGTTCTTTCTCTCGCTGTGGCGCAAGCTCCAGTTGCGGATCGTGGATCAAAATGGCGTTTTCCAGATCCAGACGCCAGGCGCGTGGATTCAGGTTATTACCGGTTATCAGCATCCACTTATCATCAACCCACATTCCTTTCAGGTGATAAGTATTATCGTCATCTTTCCACAAACGGACCACTAACTGGTCAGTATTGACGTAATACTGCAAACGACTCAGGAAGCGACGCAAATTAATCTCATAAAGATAAGGCAACGCGCCAATTATCTTGAATGGTTCATCTTCCGGAATGTAGAAGTCGTTCGCGGTTTTATCACCAACGATAATTTCGACCTTTTTCCCTTCACGCAGCAACTGGATGATATTGCGCACCAGGATTGCCGGCAGGTTGAAGTATGGCGTACAGATAGTCAGTTTCTGTTCTGCACAGGGCATCAGATGGAAAATGGTCTTGTTCAACAGACTCGATTTCCCCAGACCCACCAACGGCGTAACGGAAAGTTGATCGTTGTCGGCATCTCCCTGGAAATGATAAGCGGCATCACGCAACTCCTGGCGGAACAGGCGAATGTCGTTCTTGATTTCCGGGCTTTTTGGGCGATGTTCATCATCCAGACGGTTAACACCGCGACCATTCATAATATTCTGCGTAACCCATTCAAACATAATGTCTGACATCTTGCGGTTACGAATCAGATGGTAACGGTCGTAACGGTATTTATCGTGCTGATGCAAATAAACATCGTTCAGGCTGGCACCGCTATAAAGTACGCTATCGTCGATGATAAAGCCTTTAAAATGCAGAACGCCCAGGGCTTCACGGGTATTGATGGGTACGCCATAAACCGGAACATCTACGCCCGGATTTTCCTGCGCCATGCGGCAGTACCAGTCAGCATTAGTGTTAGATGCCGCAGCGCCAATGCGTCCACGTTGCGCACGATGCCAGTCGACCAGCACCCGCACATCCAGTTCCGGACGCTGCCGTTTAGCCTCATATAGTGCGCTCAGAATGCCTTTGCCACCATCATCCTGTTCGAGATACAGGGCGACAATGCAAATGCGCTGCTTCGCGCTGGCTATTTTTTCCAGCAGCGTCTCCCGGAAGTCGGCGGGAGCGTAAAAGAAATCGACATCATCAACTGATTGAGAAATCTTGGGTAGTTGGGCAAGGTGTTGTTGATGTTTATTACGCTTAAATTTTGACAACATCACAGTGCATTTCTTCTCTGTTCATTGAAGGGTCCTCTGTGCAATGCAGACGACATAAGCGGGCAATAATAACACCAGTCCCGATTAAGTGGTCAACATTTCCAGTACCTTACTCATGATTCCTCGCGCTGGGCAAGATTTAGCGTAAGCCCAACGATCCCCTCTTCGAGCTGGATATCGACGTTAAACCCGAGCTTGCGGGCCAGCGCCACCATGCCACGATTGTTTGGCATCGTAATACCATTCAGACGTTGCAGTCCGTGATCTCGCGTATAGGTAATCAACTTTTCCATTAAGCGCCGACCTAAGCCTAACCCTTTGAGATCCGAGCGAACCAGTACAGCAAATTCGGCATCGATGTTATCAGGATCGGAAATCGCACGCGTGACGCCGAGGATCTCTTCCGTTTGATCAATTCGTCGTACCGCTACAAATGCCATTTCCCGATCGTAGTCGATCTGCGTCATGTTAGCTAAATCTTCATGGGTGAATTCGTTGATCTCGCTAAAGTAGCGATAATAAAGATCTTCTTTAGTGACTCGTGAAATGAATTGCTGAAGCTGTGGCTCATCTTCTGGCAAAATCGGGCGAAACAAGCAGCGTTCGCCGTTTTTCAATTCCACCCACTCTTCCAGCTGATGTGGGTACGGGCGCACTGCCAGCCGACTCTCGCTATCGCCTTCAAACGGCGCGATATCCAGCGTGACATCCAGCGCGGTAAATTCACTGCCAGAAGCCAGCAAAGGATGAATATCCAGACGCTGAATTTCCGGGCAATCGACAATCAAGTTGGAAACCTGCACCAGAAGCTGGCTCAAGCCTGCAACATCCAATGGACGCAGTGCACTGCGCGCACGAATCTTTTTACTTTTTATTCCCTGAATGACCAGATAACGGGCCAGGTTCATGTTCAGCGGCGGTAATGCGACGACGGCTTGATCTTCTGGACGCCACTCCACACCGCCTTCACCAAGCATGATCAACGGTCCGAAAACGGGATCCTGCTCGACCACTACCCGCAACTCTTGGGCGCCAGCACGGTTAGCCATACTTTGCACCAGCAGACCGTGGATCCGCGCCTGCGGCCAGGCCATTTTTACGCGATCGAAAATAGCGTTCGCGGCTTGCTGGACTTCATTGGCTGTACGCAGGTAGAGCATGACGCCCTGAACTTCCGATTTATGTGGAATATCCGGCGAGCGTAATTTTAGCGCCACCGGATAACCTATCTGTTCAGCAATATGCACCGCTTCGGTACTATCGCTGGCAATCCAGGTGGGAAGCGTGTTCATGCCATACGCTTGCAGGATTGGCTGTACTTCATGGGTATCGAGTGACGTTGCCCCTTCGGCAATCGCCTGTTGCAACAGAAGATGCGCTTCTGCGGTATTAGAGGTCAGATTGCTGGGCAGTGCCGGCGTTTCGCGTAGTTGCTTCTGGTTACGTCGGTACTCCACCATATGCATAAAAGCGGTGATGGTTCCTTCCGGAGTGCGGTAGGTCGGCAGCCCGGCTTCGCTGAATAATCGTCGTGCCTCTTGCGAGGAATGTTCGCCGCACCAGTTCGTCAGCAGAGAGACATACTTGCTGCGAGGGTGATGCTTTACCGCTTCAATTAATGCCAGTGCGCTTTCTGTGGCGGGAGCAGCAGCACTGGGCGAATGAATAACCATCAGCGCATCAAAATCCTGGCTGTGGAGCAGAATATCCAGCGTTTTAATATAGTGCTCACTGCTGGCGTCATCGCGCAGATCGAGCGGGTTAGAGATTACTACATGTTCTGGCAGCGCATCGCGTAGTTTCTGGCAGGTTTCTTCGCTTAGAGTTGCCAGCTTTCCATTGCGCGACCATAAGGCATCCAGCGCCAGCGCAGCTGGCGCTGCACCGTTGCTGATAATCATCAGTCGGTCGCCACGCAATGGGCGCATATGGCTAAGGGTTTCCACTGCCGAAAACAGTTCGTGAGTGTCCTGCACTCGTAATAAACCGGCACGCTGAATAGCTGCATCCCATGCCGGGTCCATTCCTGCCGTCGTGTTGAGCAGTCGCTGTGCTGCCGGGCTACGTCCGCTTTTAATTACCAGAATCGGTTTATTACGCGACGCACTACGGGCCGCCGAAACAAAGCGTCGCGCGTCGCTTAACTGTTCGAGATAGAGCAGGATGGCGCTGGTTTTACTGTCGCGCGCCAGATAGTCGAGCAATTCATCAACGTCGATATCCAGGCTGTCGCCGAGCGCAATAAAGTAGGAAAAACCCATCTCACGCTGTTGCGCCCAGTCGAGGATGGTGTTGGAGACGGCAGCCGATTGCGAAATAAACGCCAGCTTGCCGCGCTTAATTGGTACGGGCGAAAAGCTGGCATTCAGACCTTGCCACGGCGCCAGTAATCCCAGACTGTTTGGTCCAAGCAGGCGCATGTTATGACGCTGGGCGCAGGCTCGGAGATCTTCGTGTTGCGATGCCGGGGCAGAAAGAATAATGCAGGTTTTACAGCCTTTTTCGCCGAGTTCTTCCAGAAGCGCCAGATTGCGGCTGGCATTGGTACACAGCACAGCAAGGTCGGGCGTAAAGGGCAGACTGGCGATATCCGGCCAGGCCAGTACGCCTTGTACCGCTTTCCAGGCCGGCGTCACCGGTAACACCGGTCCGTTAAAGCCTCCCGCCAGCAGGTTACGCATCATCAGGTAACCTGCGCGATTGGGTTTCATCGATGCGCCAATTACCGCAATCGATTTTGGTCGCAGTAGTGCTTCCAGTCCTCGCTGACTCATACCGGTCTCCCGCAGAAGTGACCGAATGATTTTAAACGCTTTCTAACTGTTCTGCTGTGATGCTACCCAGATGTTGCGTTTTTCCTGCCAGATAGCGTGTTTTAAAGCGAGTGAAATGCTCGCCTAAGCTGGCCGCAGCCCCGGTATCGCCCGCCATATCTAAAAGTGCGATAGCCACTTCAGCGGTACAATATTGGCCTTCAGCCTGGGCTTCACGCAGGCGATAGGCAGAAAGCCGGGAAAGATCGACGGAAATGACGGGGAGATTATCCAGATACGGACTTTTACGAAACATCTTGCGCGCTTCCGGCCAGGTGCCATCGAGCATTATAAACAGCGGTGGCTTACCGGAAGGCGGGGTGAAGATCACTTCCCGTTGCTCATCAGCATATGAGGCGGGAAAGACCACCATTGGCTGATAGTTCGGGTTTTGTACCAGATCCAGCAAATTTTGCGAGGGTTCGGTACGCGACCATTGAAACGCAACGGTATCAGGCAAAATATCAGCAATCAGACGCCCGGTGTTACTTGGCTTCATTGGCTCGGTGTCGAACATCAGCAAACAGAAGCGACTTTTTGCTTCCGCTGGCGTGATTGTCGAACAGAGACATAATTTCTCTGGCAAAAGACAGCGTTGGCAGCGACGAACGCGATTACCGCGGGCAAGAAAAGGACGTGTTGCGCGCGCAATACGTTCGGCGCGTAACTGGAGAACAGCGTTTTCGGTCATAAGAGAGCGTCGAAAAAACGCCATTGTCGCAGAGGAGAAAACGGGGCACAAGATGCGCCCCGGTAAGATTAAAGAGATTCGTTCAACCAGCTATCGAACGGCGCTTTCGGCACTGCGCCATTAAGCATGTCGACGACCTGACCGTTTTTGAAAATCATGATCGTCGGAATACTGCGAATACCAAAGCGGCTGCTTAATTCACGTTCAGCTTCGGTATTCACTTTCACAAAGCGCACTCTACCGCTACGCTCTTGCGCAACATCTTCAAAAATTGGCGCGAAGTTACGGCAGGGGCCGCACCACGGCGCCCAGAAGTCGATCACCACAGGTAGATCATCTTTCAGCAATTTGTCGAGCGTTTCACCGGTCGCATTAATCACCTCTCCGTCAAACAAGTCGTGACCGCAGCGTCCGCATTTTGCCGCATCTTCGATCCGATCGTCGGGAATGCGATTGATGGCCTGACAATGGGTACAAACGGTATTCATAACTAACCTCGGGATGAGTAAGGAGACTTATCGGCAACGACGCCGGTATGTTTCTAATATGTTACATATTATCGGGGACATTGTTCCAGACAACAATCTGTTTTATTCAATGGGTATGATAGACGCAGGCTTTGGAACGAAATCATGGCGAACCGCGCGCACTTCGGGTAATCTGCGCGCTTCGCGCAGCGCTGGTGGAGAAAAGCATGAACGATGAAATGAAAGGTAAAAGCGGCAAGGTCAAAGTGATGTATGTCCGCAGTGATGATGATTCTGATAAACGTACCCATAACCCGCGTACCGGGAAAGGGGGCGGGCGTCCAGGAAAATCTCGTGCCGACGGTGGCCGTCGCCCCGCCCGCGATGACAAACAGAGTCAGCCCCGTGACCGCAAGTGGGAAGAGTCGCCGTGGCGCACAGTTTCCCGCGCGCCTGGTGATGATGCGCCGGAAAAGGCCGATCACGGTGGCATCAGTGGTAAAAGTTTTATTGATCCGGAAGTGTTGCGTCGTCAGCGTGCGGAAGAAACCCGCGTCTACGGCGAAAACGCATGTCAGGCACTGTTCCAGAGCCGTCCGGAAGCAATTGTTCGCGCCTGGTTTATCCAGAGCGTAACGCCACGTTTTAAAGAAGCATTGCGCTGGATGGCGGCAAACCGCAAAGCGTACCATGTGGTGGATGAAGCGGAACTGACAAAAGCGTCAGGCACGGAACATCACGGCGGCGTGTGCTTCCTGATCAAAAAGCGTAACGGTACAACCGTGCAGCAGTGGGTAAGCCAGGCAGGCGCGCAGGATTGTGTACTGGCGCTGGAAAACGAATCTAACCCGCATAACCTGGGTGGCATGATGCGTAGCTGCGCGCACTTCGGCGTGAAAGGCGTTGTGGTGCAGGATGCGGCACTGCTGGAGTCTGGTGCGGCTATCCGTACCGCAGAAGGCGGCGCAGAGCACGTTCAGCCGATTACTGGCGACAACATTGTTGACGTGTTGGATGATTTCCGTCAGGCGGGCTACACCGTGGTGACCACTTCCAGCGAGCAAGGTAAACCGCTGTTCAAAACCAGTCTGCCAGAAAAAATGGTGCTGGTGCTGGGGCAGGAATATGAAGGGTTACCGGATGCCGCACGCGATCCGAACGATTTGCGCGTGAAGATTGACGGTACTGGCAACGTTGCTGGACTGAATATTTCTGTCGCAACTGGCGTTCT
Organism: Escherichia sp. E13S3; assembly: GCF_004212325.1. NCBI lineage: Bacteria > Pseudomonadati > Pseudomonadota > Gammaproteobacteria > Enterobacterales > Enterobacteriaceae > Escherichia > Escherichia sp. E13S3. The sequence goes on along the minus strand of NZ_RHJR01000006.1, from coordinate 81,734 downwards.
GCTTGGCGAATGGTGGCGTCAGAATAAAGCCTGATAAATCAGCCGGGTGGCAACTCTGCCATCCGGCATTTTCCCGCAAATTTACTCACTCTCTGCCGGTAATACTGGCATCCAGTCAATCGGCGTCTCGCCACGTTGTTCCAGCCACTGATTTGCCAGCACAAAATGGTTACAGCCAAAGAATCCACGATGCGCAGAAAGCGGTGACGGATGCGGTGCTTTAAGTACGTGATGGCGTTGCTTATCTATAATCGCCCCTTTCTTTTGCGCATGAGATCCCCACAACAAAAACACCACGCCTTCGCGATGCTGATTTATGAGGCTGATGACTTTATCAGTAAACGTCTCCCAACCGAGGCTGGCGTGGGAATGCGCCTGACCTGCGCGTACCGTCAATACGGTATTGAGCAGCAGAACGCCCTGACGCGCCCAGCTTTCGAGATAGCCATGCGCCGGGCGGGTAAAGCCTGGAACGGTGTTTTCCAGCTCTTTATACATATTCAGTAATGATGGCGGAGTGGGGATACCGGGGCGAACAGAAAACGCCAGGCCGTGAGCCTGTCCGGGGCCGTGATAAGGATCCTGGCCGAGAATCACAACTTTGACATCGCCTAACTCGGTAAAACGAAAGGCGTTAAAGACATCTTTTTGTGGCGGATAGATAGTGATGCCGGATTGCCGCTCGCTGGCGACGGTCTGAAGGGTATTAAGAAAATAGGGTTGTTGCTTCTCTTCAGCCAGCACGTCATGCCAGGTTAATTCGTTAGCCATCTCGCTCTCCTGCGAATCTTCAATCCGCCTAGCTTAACTGCTTCTTTCTACAGAACAAAATCAAGCTCATTTTATAGACATAATCGACTGTAAAAAAATGTAAATTGGTAAAATTTCACACCCGCATAAGTTGATGTAAAACAATAAAATCCACTTGTCGCTACACTTGATGTGTGTTTTTTATTGATTTAAATCAAAGAATCAGGGGTCTTTGAGGAGTATATATACACTCAAGCAACAATGGTTTTACCAATTGGCCGCGACAGGCTGAACAAATCAAATAATTTTGCCGGGGAGGCATCACATGATTACAGGTATCCAGATTACTAAAGCCGCTAACGACGATCTGCTGAACTCTTTCTGGCTGCTGGACAGCGAAAAAGGCGAAGCACGTTGCATCGTTGCGAAAGCAGGTTTTGCAGAAGACGAAGTGGTTGCAGTAAGCAAACTGGGTGACATTGAGTACCGTGAAGTTCCAGTAGAAGTTAAACCAGAAGTTCGCGTAGAAGGTGGTCAGCACCTGAACGTAAACGTTCTGCGTCGTGAAACTCTGGAAGATGCAGTTAAGCATCCGGAAAAATATCCGCAGCTGACCATCCGTGTATCCGGTTATGCAGTTCGCTTTAACTCTCTGACTCCGGAACAGCAGCGCGACGTTATCGCTCGTACCTTTACTGAAAGCCTGTAAGGCTTAAGTAGCAAGTTACTAAGCGGAAGAGGGCGACCTCTTCCGCTTTTTTTCATTAATAGAAAATGCGTACCGCACAATAGACCAGCAGCAGCGCCAGCACGATATTTAATTGGCGACCATACTGGCGAAACAATCGCTGAAACAGATGCCCCGCCAGCGCCCAGCACACATTGCCAAACGTCCCAATCATTGCCAGCAAAACGCTGACGCCAACCACCCAACTTAACGCCTGCGTTTGCGGCAGGACAAACGTCGATAGTGCTGTAATGCCGTACAAAATGATTTTGACGTTCACAAACTGTAGCGCAAAGCTTGCCCAAAAGCTGATCGGTTTTGCCTGAAGCCCGTCTTCCTTTGTTGGGCTGGTAGCGATTTTCCACGCCAGCCAGACAATATATGCCGCCCCCGCCCAACTCAACAGATGCACTGCTGCCGGGTCAATAACAGTCAGTGAAAACGAAACTCCCGCGCACAGTAGCATGACGATTAAAAATCCCAGACTCATCCCCGCCAGTACGCGGGTACTCTGACGAAACCCATGCGACGTGGCAGAACTAAGGGCGAGAATATTGTTTGGTCCTGGCGTGAGGGCAGTAATCAGGGTGTAGGTCCAAAAAGCACTTAAAAGGGTCGGTGTCACTTGTTATCTCCTCTGTTTTGGTAGACAGTACCCGACACAAAACATTTAAAAAAATGAATGTTTTCACATTCTAAATTCGATATTTTCGATAGGTTTGGGATTATGGATCTGCGCCGTTTTATTACCCTAAAAACCGTGGTGGAAGAGGGTTCTTTTTTGCGAGCTTCGCAAAAATTGTGTTGCACACAGTCGACGGTGACTTTTCATATTCAGCAGCTTGAACAGGAGTTCTCGGTCCAGTTGTTTGAGAAAATTGGTCGACGGATGTGCCTCACTCGCGAAGGCAAAAAGCTGCTTCCGCACATCTATGAACTCACCAGAGTGATGGATACACTTCGTGAAGCTGCCAAAAAAGAGTCGGATCCGGACGGAGAACTGCGCGTTGTTTCGGGCGAAACGTTGCTCTCTTACCGAATGCCGCAGGTGTTGCAGCGTTTTCGGCAACGCGCACCAAAAGTGCGTTTATCATTGCAGTCACTGAACTGTTACGTTATTCGTGATGCACTACTGAATGATGAGGCAGACGTCGGCATCTTTTATCGCGTAGGGAATGATGATGCACTGAACCGACGTGAGTTGGGTGAACAATCGCTGGTGCTGGTGGCTTCACCGCAAATTGCAGATGTCGATTTTACTGAGTCGGGAAGACATAACGCCTGTAGCTTTATTATCAACGAACCGCAATGTGTCTTCCGGCAGATATTTGAGAGCACGCTGCGCCAGCGGCGGATCACGGTGGAAAACACCATTGAGCTTATAAGTATCGAAAGCATCAAACGTTGTGTCGCGGCGAATATCGGTGTCAGTTACTTGCCCCGCTTTGCGGTGGCAAAAGAGCTTGAGAGCGGAGAATTAATTGAATTGCCTTTTGGCGAACAGTCGCAGACCATTACGGCAATGTGCGCACACCATGCTGGAAAAGCGGTTAGCCCGGCGATGCACACTTTTATTCAGTGTGTTGAAGAGTGTTTTTTGCCGGGATAAAAAAATGCCGGACTTAAACCCGGCATTATGATTACTCTTCTGTTGTTTGCGGTGGCACGCCCGTTCCGCTTGGTTTACGGCGCTTACCTATATTTTTGGTATCGCGATGGCGTTTTTTCACCCGCGGCTTCTCTTTCTCTTTAGCTTTTTTCTTCTCGGCGCGTTTTGCCAGTACTTTCTTCGATGGCTTGCCGGTCTGCTTCTCGCTTGGCGCACGCGTTTTCGGGCGTAACTCATCAATTACGCGAGCTTTAATCGGCTCTTCAATGTAACGGCCAACTTTGCCCAGCAGCAGATGGTCATGAGCTTCCACCAGCGAAATTGCGGTGCCTTTACGACCGGCGCGAGCGGTACGCCCGATACGGTGCAAATAAGTATCACCACTGCGCGGCATATCGAAGTTAAAGACGTGGCTGACGTCTGGAATGTCGATACCGCGTGCAGCAACGTCGGTGGCAACCAGCACGTTAACGCGACCTTCGGTCAGGCGTTTAATCGCTTCATTACGCTTGCCTTGTACCATCTCACCTTCGAGATAGCAGTTGTTGATGCCCGCTTCACGCAGCCAGTTTGCCAGCTCATGCACACGCTCACGCTTACGCACAAATACGATTGAGCGAGTCGCTTCAGGCTGTTTTAACAGATGCACCAGCAATGCGGTTTTATGCTCAAGATCATCGGCGCGGTAATACCATTGATGAATTTTTTTGCGCTCACGGGTAGACGGATTCGCAGAAACTTCCACCGGATCTTCCAGCAGACGCTCGGCAAAATCCTGAATCGCATCGCCTTCCAGCGTTGCGGAAAAGAGCAGGGTCTGTTTACGCCAGCGCGTTTCGCCAGCAATATGCTCGATATCCTGAGCGAAGCCCATATCCAGCATACGGTCAGCTTCGTCGAGGATCAGCGTTTCAACTGCGCGGCAATCGAAGTTCTCTTCTTTTATGTATTGCAGCAGACGTCCGGTCGTGGCGACCACGATGTCCTGGTTTTCGCTGAAAACTTCTGCGTGGTTCATATAGGCCACGCCGCCGGTGATAGTGGCGATATCCAGATGCGTATGTTTCGCCAGTTCGCGGGCATGATCGGCCACCTGCATCGCCAGCTCGCGAGTTGGGGTGAGGATCAAAATACGCGGCGGACCGGATTTCTTACGTGGGAAATCGAGCAGGTGCTGCAACGCTGGCAGCAGATACGCCGCCGTTTTACCGGTGCCTGTCGGCGCAGAACCGAGTACATCACGGCCATCGAGCGCAGGCGGAATGGCGGCAGCCTGAATGGCGGTCGGGCGAGTGAAACCTTTATCCTGGAGGGCTTCCAGCAGGCTTTCGTCGAGTTCAAGTTCGGAAAAAGTCGTTACAGTCATGTTCTACCTCTGTGTGGGGCGCTGATTATAGACGTTACGGCTGCAATCTTCATCTGTTTGTATGGATATCGCTTCTCAGGTATTGTTCTTACCCGGTGCTATCGCCGTTTTTTCAGCAAGGTTTTATTTACATGTCACAGTCTACATCCGTGCTTCGTCGTAATGGATTTACTTTTAAACAGTTTTTTGTCGGCCACGAACGATGTGCGATGAAAGTGGGAACGGATGGAATTTTGCTTGGCGCATGGGCTCCGGTGGCAGGGGTAAAACGCTGCCTTGATATCGGCACTGGTAGCGGGTTGTTGGCACTGATGCTGGCGCAGCGAACCGATGACAGCGTGATGATTGATGCAGTTGAACTGGAAAGTGAAGCTGCAGCTCAGGCGCAGGAGAATATTAACCAGTCTCCGTGGGCAGAGCGGATTAATGTCCATACGGCGGATATTCAGCAGTGGATCACACAGCAGACAGCACGCTTCGATTTAATCATCAGCAACCCGCCGTATTATCAGCAGGGAGTGGAGTGTGCGACACCGCAGCGGGAACAGGCGCGCTATACCACCACGCTGGATCATCAATCCTTGCTGACTTGCGCGGCAGAGTGCATTACCGAAGAGGGATTTTTCTGCGTGGTGTTGCCAGAGCAAATCGGTAATAGTTTTACGGAGCTGGCATTAAGCATGGGGTGGCATTTACGTTTGCGAACGGATGTGGCAGAAAACGAAGCGCGATTGCCGCATCGGGTGCTGCTGGCATTCTCCCCACTGGCGGGGGAGTGCTTTTGCGATCGCTTAGTCATTCGTGGGCCAGACCAGAACTATTCCGAAGCGTATACGGCGCTGACCCAGGCTTTTTATCTATTTATGTAATGATTGACGGGGGAAAGGATCGATGGACCGGAATGCGTGAGCAGTTCCGGATAATCCAGCGTGAAATGCAACCCCCGACTTTCCTTACGCATCATTGCACAGCGAACAATCAACTCGGCAACCTGCACCAGATTACGCAGTTCCAGCAAATTATTTGATACGCGGAAGTGGGCGTAATATTCGTCTATTTCCTGTTGCAACATATTGATACGCCGCAGAGCGCGCTCAAGACGTTTTGTTGTGCGCACAATGCCGACGTAATCCCACATAAACAGGCGTAACTCGTGCCAGTTATGTTGAATCACCACCAGTTCGTCAGGATTCTCAACACGGCTTTCATCCCACGGCGGTAACGTACTGACGCCACGCGCATAAGGCATACGTTTTGTAATATCTTCCGCTGCCGACCAGCCATAGACCAGACACTCCAGCAAGGAGTTAGAGGCCATGCGGTTAGCACCATGTAAGCCCGTATAACTCACTTCGCCAATGGCATATAGGCCATCAACGTCCGTACGTCCATGATCGTCAACCATTACGCCGCCGCAGGTATAGTGCGCAGCAGGCACAATCGGCACCGGTTCTTTCGTGAGGTCAATACCCAACCCGAGCAACTTTTCATAGATCATCGGGAAATGCTGGCGAATAAATTCAGCGGGCTTATGGCTGATATCAAGGAACATACAATCCGCGCCGAGGCGTTTCATCTCATGGTCAATGGCGCGGGCGACAATATCGCGCGGGGCCAGTTCGCCGCGCTCATCAAAATCAGGCATAAAACGTGTGCCGTCCGGGCGTTTCAAATAAGCGCCTTCGCCGCGTAAGGCTTCCGTTAACAGGAAATTCCGTGCCTGTGGATGGTACAGCGCGGTAGGGTGAAACTGATTAAATTCGAGATTGGCAACCCGGCAGCCTGCGCGCCACGCCATAGCAATGCCATCGCCAGAAGAAATATCCGGATTGGTGGTGTACTGATAAACCTTCGACGCGCCGCCAGTTGCCAGCACCACCGCTTTAGCATGGCAAGTTTCCACGGTTTCTTTATTACGGTTCCACACCCACGCGCCGACAACCCGTCGCGTTCCAGGCAGACCAATCTTGTCAGAAACTATCAGATCAACCGCATTGCTGCGTTCCAGCACTCGAATATTCGGATGGTTCTGCGCCTTGCTCACCAGCGTGGTTTCTACTTCTCTACCAGTGGCATCGGCAGCATGAAGAATACGACGGTGACTATGCCCACCTTCACGAGTCAGATGATAGCTTTCTTCGCCATTTGGCTGCACATGGGTATCAAACAACACTCCCTGATCGATTAGCCATTGCACGCAGGAACGCGCGTTGCTGGCGACAAACTCAACCGCATGGCGATCGCAAATACCGGCGCCAGCAATTAATGTATCTTCCACATGCGAGTCAATGCTGTCAGTTTCATCAAACACGGCGGCGATTCCGCCCTGGGCATAAAATGTTGAGCCTTCCGTTACCGGGCCTTTGCTAAGAACGATGACCTGATGCTGGTCAGCCAGACGTAGTGCCAGTGAAAGCCCGGCTGCGCCGCTACCGATAATCAGCACATCACAAGAATGTTCAGGAAGAGTATTCATTTTGTTTGTTTAATTTACTAAACACAGTTTGGTCAGCATAGCATCACGTTGTGTAATTAAACACCTGCTATTTTAATATTTGTTACAATGGCTAAACAGGGAGATCCTGGACGGTGGAAAAAAGAGAAGTTGCTTGCTGGCGGAGGATTAGGTGGTGAAATAAAAAGGCCGTTGGGGTACTCTTCAGGCAGTTAAATGGGCATTTCTACACAGATAATGCGATGTTCAGATTCTGTAGACTTATAATGATAGATAATGATCCGTCTACAGCATGACAAACAAAAACAGATGCGTTACGGAACTTTACAAAAACGAGACACTCTAACGTTTTGCTTGCTCAAATTGCAGCTAATGGAGTGGCGTTTCGATAGCGCGTGGAAATTTGGTTTGGGGAGACTTTACCTCGGATGAGCGAGCAGTTAACGGACCAGGTCCTGGTTGAACGGGTCCAGAAGGGAGATCAGAAAGCTTTTAACTTACTGGTAGTGCGCTATCAGCATAAAGTGGCGAGTCTGGTTTCCCGCTATGTGCCGTCGGGTGATGTTCCCGATGTGGTACAAGAAGCTTTTATTAAAGCCTATCGTGCGCTGGATTCGTTCCGGGGAGATAGTGCTTTTTATACATGGCTGTATCGGATTGCTGTAAATACAGCGAAAAATTACCTGGTTGCTCAGGGGCGTCGTCCACCTTCCAGTGATGTGGATGCCATTGAAGCAGAAAACTTCGAAAGTGGCGGCGCGCTGAAAGAAATTTCGAACCCTGAGAACTTAATGTTGTCAGAAGAACTGAGACAGATAGTTTTCCGAACTATTGAGTCCCTCCCGGAAGATTTACGCATGGCAATAACCTTGCGGGAGCTGGATGGCCTGAGCTATGAAGAGATAGCCGCTATCATGGATTGTCCGGTAGGTACGGTGCGTTCACGTATCTTCCGAGCGAGGGAAGCTATTGATAACAAAGTTCAACCGCTTATCAGGCGTTGACGATAGCGGGATACTGGATAAGGGTATTAGGCATGCAGAAAGAACAACTTTCCGCTTTAATGGATGGCGAAACGCTGGATAGTGAGCTGCTTAACGAACTGGCTCACAACCCGGAAATGCAGAAAACCTGGGAAAGCTATCACTTAATCCGTGACTCTATGCGGGGTGATACTCCTGAGTTGCTTCATTTCGATATTTCATCACGCGTGATGGCCGCCATTGAAGAAGAGCCCGTTCGTCAACCGACGACATTGATCCCAGAGGCCCAGCCTGCGCCGCATCAATGGCAGAAAATGCCATTCTGGCAGAAAGTACGTCCATGGGCGGCACAGCTTACCCAAATGGGCGTAGCGGCATGTGTATCGCTTGCAGTTATCGTTGGCGTCCAGCACTATAATGGACAATCTGAAACGTCCCAGCAGCCCGAAACACCGGTATTTAATACTCTGCCGATGATGGGGAAAGCCAGTCCGGTAAGTCTGGGAGTACCTTCTGAAGCGACCGCAAACAATGGTCAACAGCAGCAGGTACAGGAGCAGCGTCGTCGCATTAATGCCATGTTGCAGGATTACGAACTGCAACGTCGACTCCACTCTGAACAGCTTCAGTTTGAGCAGGCACAAACACAGCAAGCCGCTGTACAGGTGCCAGGAATTCAAACTTTAGGAACGCAATCGCAGTAATGAAGCAACTTTGGTTTGCCATGTCATTAGTGACAGGTAGCCTGTTATTCTCTGCTAACGCCTCGGCCACTCCCGCGTCCGGGGCGTTATTACAGCAGATGAACCTGGCCAGCCAGTCACTGAATTACGAGCTGTCATTCATCAGCATCAATAAACAGGGTGTTGAGTCTCTGCGTTATCGACATGCACGCCTCGATAACCGTCCGCTTGCACAGCTGTTGCAAATGGATGGCCCGCGCCGGGAAGTGGTACAGCGCGGCAATGAAATCAGCTACTTTGAGCCGGGCCTTGAACCGTTCACGCTTAATGGCGATTACATTGTTGATTCTCTGCCATCGCTCATTTATACCGATTTCAAACGCCTTTCTCCTTACTACGACTTTATCTCCGTGGGACGCACGCGTATTGCTGATCGTCTTTGCGAAGTCATTCGCGTAGTCGCCCGTGATGGCACACGCTACAGCTACATTGTGTGGATGGACACCGAATCGAAATTACCGATGCGGGTTGATCTCCTTGATCGCGATGGTGAAACGCTGGAACAATTTCGCGTGATTGCTTTTAACGTCAATCAGGATATCAGCAGCAGTATGCAGACGCTGGCGAAGGCGAACTTGCCGCCACTGCTTTCTGTTCCTGTAGGTGAAAAAGCCAAATTCAACTGGACTCCAACCTGGTTGCCGCAGGGGTTTAGCGAAGTCTCCAGTAGCCGACGCCCGTTGCCCACGATGGACAATATGCCCATCGAATCACGTCTCTATTCAGACGGCTTGTTCAGCTTCTCGGTAAACGTTAATCGCGCGACGCCATCGAGCACCGATCAGATGTTGCGTACCGGACGCCGGACAGTCAGCACCAGCATACGTGACAACGCGGAAATCACTATTGTTGGTGAACTACCGCCGCAAACGGCGAAACGCATTGCCGAGAACATTAAGTTCGGGGCCGCGCAATGATCAAAGAGTGGGCTACCGTCGTCTCCTGGCAAAACGGGCAGGCGCTGGTCAGTTGTGATGTCAAAGCCTCATGCAGCAGCTGCGCTTCCCGCGCTGGCTGCGGCAGTCGCGTGTTGAATAAACTTGGTCCGCAAACCACACATACCATCGTCGTACCCTGTGATGAGCCGTTAGTGCCGGGGCAAAAAGTGGAATTAGGAATCGCTGAAGGTAGCCTGCTTAGTTCCGCATTACTGGTTTATATGTCGCCACTGTTGGGATTATTCCTTGTTGCTTCGTTATTTCAGCTACTCTTTGCTTCAGACATCGCGGCGTTATGCGGCGCAATTCTTGGTGGCGTTGGTGGATTCCTGATTGCGCGCGGCTACTCGCGAAAGTTTGCTGCCCGGGCTGAATGGCAACCGATCATCTTAAGCGTGGCATTGCCGCCAGGCCTTGTGCGGTTTGAAACATCTTCGGAAGACGCGAGCCAGTGATTTCACTGGCTTTGTTGCATTTTGCATAACAAATGCGAGGACGTTTCCAGATACCACAATCCATACGGTATGAACATTTCCTCGCCTCAATGTTGTAGTGTAGAATGCGGCCTTTCTATTAATACAGACGTTAAGCTCAGAACAGCGACTTCTAAAAGCCTGGTTAACCGGGCGTTAAGGCACAATAATCATACTTTATGAAGAATATACGTAACTTTTCGATCATAGCTCACATTGACCACGGTAAATCGACGCTGTCTGACCGTATTATCCAGATCTGCGGTGGCCTGTCTGACCGTGAAATGGAGGCGCAGGTTCTCGATTCCATGGATCTTGAGCGTGAGCGTGGCATTACCATCAAAGCGCAAAGCGTGACGCTGGACTACAAAGCGTCTGACGGTGAAACCTATCAGCTTAACTTTATCGACACCCCGGGCCACGTAGACTTCTCCTATGAAGTTTCCCGTTCGCTGGCTGCCTGTGAAGGTGCATTGCTGGTGGTCGACGCCGGGCAGGGCGTAGAAGCGCAAACTCTGGCGAACTGCTACACCGCGATGGAGATGGATCTCGAAGTGGTGCCGGTACTGAACAAGATTGACCTGCCGGCAGCCGATCCTGAACGCGTGGCGGAAGAAATTGAAGATATTGTTGGTATCGACGCCACCGATGCGGTGCGCTGCTCCGCGAAAACCGGCGTTGGCGTGCAGGATGTTCTCGAACGTCTGGTGCGTGACATTCCGCCGCCGGAAGGCGATCCAGAAGGTCCGTTACAGGCGCTGATTATCGACTCTTGGTTCGATAACTACCTGGGCGTGGTTTCACTTATCCGTATTAAAAACGGCACCCTGCGTAAGGGCGACAAAGTGAAAGTTATGAGCACCGGGCAGACCTATAACGCCGACCGCCTGGGGATCTTCACGCCGAAACAGGTTGATCGTACTGAACTGAAATGCGGCGAAGTAGGCTGGCTGGTGTGTGCGATCAAAGACATCCACGGCGCACCGGTAGGCGATACCTTAACGCTGGCGCGTAATCCGGCAGAAAAAGCGTTGCCTGGGTTTAAGAAAGTTAAACCGCAGGTATATGCCGGTCTGTTCCCGGTAAGTTCCGACGACTATGAAGCCTTCCGTGACGCGTTGGGCAAACTCAGCCTGAACGACGCTTCACTGTTCTATGAGCCAGAAAGCTCTACGGCGCTGGGCTTTGGTTTCCGCTGCGGCTTCCTCGGCCTGTTGCACATGGAGATCATTCAGGAACGTCTGGAACGTGAATACGATCTTGACCTGATTACCACAGCACCGACAGTAGTGTATGAAGTTGAAACTACGGCAAAAGAAGTTATCTACGTCGACAGCCCATCCAAGCTGCCAGCGGTAAATAACATCTACGAACTGCGCGAGCCGATTGCAGAGTGTCACATGCTGCTGCCGCAAGCGTATCTCGGTAACGTCATTACCCTGTGCGTGGAAAAACGCGGTGTACAGACCAACATGGTCTATCACGGAAACCAGGTAGCGCTGACCTACGAGATCCCGATGGCGGAAGTGGTGCTTGATTTCTTCGACCGACTGAAATCTACCTCGCGTGGTTATGCGTCTTTGGATTACAACTTCAAACGCTTCCAGGCTTCTGACATGGTGCGTGTTGACGTCTTAATCAACGGTGAACGTGTTGATGCGCTGGCATTGATCACCCACCGTGATAATTCGCAAAACCGTGGTCGCGAGCTGGTGGAGAAGATGAAAGATCTGATCCCACGCCAGCAGTTTGATATCGCTATTCAGGCAGCGATTGGAACGCACATCATTGCGCGTTCTACCGTGAAGCAGCTGCGTAAAAACGTACTGGCTAAATGCTATGGTGGTGATATCAGCCGTAAGAAAAAGCTGCTGCAGAAACAGAAAGAAGGTAAGAAACGTATGAAGCAGATCGGTAACGTTGAGCTGCCGCAGGAAGCGTTCCTTGCCATTCTGCACGTCGGCAAAGACAACAAATAACCCTTAGGAGTTGGCATGGCGAATATGTTTGCCCTGATTCTGGTGATTGCCACACTGGTGACGGGCATTTTATGGTGCGTGGATAAATTCTTTTTCGCACCTAAACGACGGGAACGTCAGGCAGCGGCGCAAGCGGCTGCCGGGGATTCACTGGATAAAGCAACACTGAAAAAGGTTGCGCCGAAGCCAGGCTGGCTGGAAACCGGGGCTTCTGTATTTCCGGTGCTGGCTATCGTATTGATTGTGCGTTCATTTATTTATGAACCGTTCCAGATCCCGTCAGGTTCGATGATGCCGACTCTGTTAATCGGTGACTTCATTCTGGTAGAGAAATTTGCTTACGGCATTAAAGATCCTATTTACCAGAAAACATTGATCGAAACCGGTCATCCGAAACGTGGCGATATCGTGGTCTTCAAATACCCGGAAGATCCGAAGCTTGATTACATCAAACGCGCGGTAGGTTTACCGGGCGATAAAGTCACTTATGATCCGGTCGCGAAAGAAGTGACCATTCAACCTGGATGCAGTTCTGGTCAGGCGTGTGAAAACGCGCTGCCGGTAACTTATTCCAACGTTGAACCGAGCGATTTCGTACAGACCTTCTCGCGTCGTAACGGCGGGGAAGCGACCAGTGGCTTCTTTGAAGTGCCGAAAAACGAAACCAAAGAAAATGGCATTCGTCTTTCCGAACGTAAAGAGACGCTGGGCGATGTAACGCATCGTATCCTGACTGTGCCAATCGCCCAGGATCAGGTAGGGATGTATTACCAGCAACCAGGACAACAACTGGCAACCTGGATTGTTCCGCCGGGTCAATACTTCATGATGGGCGATAACCGCGACAACAGCGCGGACAGCCGTTACTGGGGCTTTGTGCCGGAAGCGAATCTGGTTGGTCGGGCAACGGCAATCTGGATGAGTTTCGATAAGCAAGAAGGTGAATGGCCGACAGGTGTGCGCTTAAGTCGCATTGGTGGCATCCATTAATTGCTGCTTCTCGTTCACGTTGTCGTCATTCTGGCGGCAACGTGAATTATTTATGAGATAAATCTCCCCAGGCTAACGACATCCCTTATCGTTGTGTATAGAATATTCCCCCGAAGTTTAAGGTTGGCGCCTTCTGGGTGCCACGGCACACGAAACAGCGTTGGTTTCCATATATGGCGTAATGAATCCGCGACAAAGCGGTTAACAGAGCCTATGTGTATCAGGTCTGTTTCGTGTGCTGAATTGTTGACGCATTTATTTATTGGTATCGCATGAACCCCATCGTAATTAATCGGCTTCAACGGAAGCTGGGCTACACTTTTAATCATCAGGAACTGCTGCAGCAGGCATTAACTCACCGCAGCGCCAGCAGCAAACATAACGAGCGTTTAGAATTTTTAGGCGACTCAATCTTGAGCTACGTTATCGCCAATGCGCTGTATCACCGTTTCCCGCGTGTGGATGAAGGCGATATGAGCCGGATGCGCGCCACGCTGGTCCGTGGCAATACGCTGGCAGAACTGGCACGCGAATTTGAGTTAGGCGAGTGCTTGCGTTTAGGGCCGGGTGAACTTAAAAGCGGTGGATTTCGTCGCGAGTCAATTCTCGCCGACACCGTCGAAGCATTAATTGGTGGCGTATTCCTCGACAGTGATATTCAAACTGTCGAGAAGTTAATCCTTAACTGGTATCAAACCCGTCTGGACGAAATTAGCCCAGGCGATAAACAAAAAGATCCGAAAACACGTCTGCAGGAATATTTGCAGGGTCGCCATCTGCCGCTGCCGACTTATCTGGTAGTTCAGGTCCGTGGCGAAGCGCACGATCAAGAATTTACAATCCACTGCCAGGTCAGCGGCCTGAGTGAACCGGTGGTTGGCACAGGTTCAAGCCGTCGTAAGGCTGAGCAGGCTGCCGCCGAACAGGCGTTGAAAAAACTGGAGCTGGAATGAGCATCGATAAAAGTTATTGCGGATTTATTGCCATCGTCGGACGCCCGAACGTTGGCAAATCCACGCTGCTGAACAAACTGTTGGGGCAGAAAATCTCCATCACTTCCCGCAAAGCGCAGACAACTCGTCACCGCATTGTGGGTATCCATACTGAAGGCGCGTATCAGGCGATCTACGTCGACACCCCGGGCCTGCATATGGAAGAGAAGCGTGCTATTAACCGCCTGATGAACAAAGCGGCGAGCAGCTCCATTGGCGACGTTGAGCTGGTGATTTTTGTCGTTGAAGGCACCCGTTGGACACCGGACGATGAAATGGTGCTCAACAAGCTGCGTGATGGCAAAGCGCCGGTGATCCTCGCGGTGAACAAAGTGGACAACGTGCAGGAGAAAGCCGATCTGCTGCCGCATCTGCAGTTCCTGGCAAGCCAGATGAACTTCCTCGATATTGTGCCGATCTCTGCCGAAACCGGGCTGAATGTTGACACTATTGCGGCAATCGTGCGTAAGCATCTGCCTGAAGCGACCCATCACTTCCCGGAAGATTACATCACCGATCGCTCACAGCGGTTTATGGCCTCTGAAATCATCCGTGAAAAACTGATGCGTTTCCTCGGTGCAGAACTGCCGTACTCCGTCACCGTGGAGATCGAACGTTTTGTCACCAATGAACGTGGTGGTTATGACATCAACGGTTTGATTCTCGTTGAGCGCGAAGGGCAGAAGAAGATGGTCATTGGCAACAAAGGGGCCAAGATCAAAACCATCGGTATTGAAGCGCGTAAAGACATGCAGGAAATGTTCGAAGCGCCTGTCCACCTTGAGCTGTGGGTGAAAGTGAAATCCGGCTGGGCTGATGACGAACGCGCACTGCGTAGTCTCGGTTACGTTGACGATCTTTAATTAGCATACTCTATGACTTTCGAGGTGCAGGAAGGCGGCAAGACCGTGAATCCCTGGGAGCTTACTAAAGTAAGTGACCAGGGTGAACGGGTGCAGCCAAGGCACCTGCAACTTGAAAGGCGACGAGTATGATGGAAGGCTGGCAGCGCGCATTTGTCCTGCATAGTCGCCCGTGGAGCGAAACCAGCCTGATGCTGGATGTCTTCACGGAGGAGTCGGGTCGCGTGCGTCTGGTTGCCAAAGGCGCACGCTCTAAACGCTCTACCCTGAAAGGTGCATTACAGCCTTTCACGCCTCTCTTGCTTCGCTTCGGTGGGCGCGGTGAAGTCAAAACACTGCGCAGTGCTGAAGCTGTCTCATTGGCGCTGCCATTAAGCGGTATCACGCTTTACAGCGGTCTGTACATCAACGAACTTCTCTCCCGCGTGCTGGAATACGAGACGCGCTTCTCTGAACTCTTTTTCGATTACTTGCACTGCATCCAGTCTCTGGCTGGAGCCACAGGCACACCGGAACCCGCGTTGCGCCGCTTTGAACTGGCATTGCTCGGGCATCTGGGTTATGGCGTCAATTTTACCCATTGTGCAGGTAGCGGCGAACCGGTGGATGACACCATGACGTATCGTTATCGCGAAGAAAAAGGGTTTATCGCCAGTGTAGTTATCGACAACAAAACCTTCACCGGAAGGCAGTTGAAAGCGTTACACACGCGGGAATTTCCTGACGCAGACACATTGCGTGCCGCGAAACGCTTTACCCGCATGGCGCTTAAGCCGTATCTTGGCGGTAAACCATTAAAGAGCAGGGAACTGTTCCGGCAGTTTATACCTAAGCGAACAGTGCAAACACATAATGACTGATGAGGATTGTCATGGCTGAATTACTGTTGGGCGTCAACATTGACCATATCGCAACGCTGCGTAATGCACGTGGTACTGCTTACCCCGACCCGGTGCAGGCCGCGTTTATTGCCGAGCAGGCTGGCGCGGATGGCATTACCGTGCATTTGCGTGAAGATCGTCGCCACATTACTGACCGCGACGTGCGCATCCTGCGTCAGACGCTGGATACCCGCATGAATCTGGAAATGGCGGTGACCGAAGAGATGCTGGCGATTGCCATTGAGACGAAGCCTCATTTTTGCTGCCTGGTACCGGAAAAGCGCCAGGAAGTGACAACCGAAGGTGGCCTGGACGTCGCAGGTCAGCGTGACAAAATGCGCGATGCCTGTAAACGTCTGGCGGATGCCGGGATTCAGGTTTCTCTGTTTATCGACGCAGATGAAGAGCAGATCAAAGCTGCAGCAGAGGTAGGCGCCCCGTTTATCGAGATCCACACCGGTTGTTATGCCGATGCAAAAACTGAAGCTGAACAGGCGCAAGAGTTGACGCGCATCGCCAAAGCCGCGACCTTTGCCGCAAGTCTCGGTCTGAAAGTTAACGCCGGACATGGTCTGACCTATCACAACGTGAAAGCCATTGCCGCCATCCCTGAGATGCACGAACTGAATATCGGTCATGCCATTATTGGTCGTGCTGTGATGACCGGACTGAAAGATGCGGTGGCAGAAATGAAGCGTCTGATGCTGGAAGCGCGTGGCTAATGGCAATATTAGGTTTAGGCACGGATATCGTGGAGATCGCTCGCATTGAAGCGGTGATCGCCCGATCCGGTGAGCGCCTGGCTCGCCGCGTATTAAGCGATAACGAATGGGAAATCTGGAAAACGCACCAACAGCCAGTGCGTTTTCTGGCGAAGCGTTTTGCTGTGAAAGAAGCAGCGGCAAAAGCGTTTGGAACCGGGATCCGCAATGGTCTGGCGTTTAATCAGTTTGAAGTGTTCAACGATGAGCTTGGTAAGCCACGGTTGCGACTGTGGGGCGAGGCATTAAAACTCGCGGAAAAGCTGGGCGTCGCACATATGCATGTGACGCTGGCAGATGAACGTCATTATGCTTGCGCCACGGTAATTATTGAAAGTTAAAATAATACCGTTCTCTTTATAAAGTAAAACCCCCGAACTGGTAAGGAACGGGGGTTTTACTTTATAACTTTAATTTTGTGCAGCATGCACCCTCAACAACAGCGATTATGGATCAGGGTGGTTATCTTTTACAAGCAACTTGCAATCTTTATCATAAAAACTCGAGCCTTTACGAAGAAAGCGATATTGATGGAAATATTAACGTGACTGCAAATTCGTAAGTACATTAAAATTGGCTTCGTTATTGGCGATTTTGCTGTGCTTTACACCATGCCACTGAATTCCCCCATTGAAACGAGTGGTGTCGTCAAAGCTCTGGTGTGGAGTGCAGCATGGATCCTCAATAACTCGCACGTTCAGTTTTGGGGAGATGTAAGGGCTAATCTGAACGGCTGCATTCCTTGTTTAAGGAAAAACGAATGACTGATTGTCGATACCTGTTTAAACGGGTCATTAAAGTCATCATTGCTGTTTTACAGCTGATCCTTCTGTTCTTATAACACAAGGAAACGTACTTAAGGCGCGTCAGGTTAACCAGCCAGGCGCGCCTTTAATAATTATAAATAAATGTCTGCGCAGATATTATATGAATTCATTTGGCGAATGATTATGCCGTTGTCATCATTTAAATAAATATAATAGCGTCAAGGTTTCTCTAAAAAATAATAAATACACTACTTCCAGATCAGAATATTAAATTTTATCTGCGTGATGCATTAGCACAAATTTATCCCACAACTGCTCTTCTGTCTCGACATGCGCCGGATCTTTCACAATAGTATTAGGGATCGGACACACCTTCTGGCAGGTTGGCGTCTCGTAGTGACCTACGCATTCGGTACACTTATCGCTGTTAATCTCGTAGATATGATCTCCCATTGAAATCGCCTCATTCGGGCATTCAGGTTCACACATATCACAATTGATGCATTTTTTAGTGATTAACAGCGCCATAAGGAAACTCTCAAAACAACACAAACCGGGCGGGCATTATACGCGTATTCTTTGCTCAAACCAGTTTTTTCACCAGTGCTTCGCTGTGGCGAATGCGCTCAGGCGCCAGTTCCAGGTCCTGCTGGATTAGCGCAATGAACAGCAAATCTGTAAGCATTCCCTGAGCATGACAAGCGGAGATCGATGCACTATTCGTCGCCTGTTCTTCGGCAATAGTATACAGGCAGTGGGACGCTCGTTGTTGCAGAGCATTCGGCGTGAAACCGGTAATTGCCAGCACCTTTCCACCCACGCGCAGCATCTCATCTGCCGCGAGATTTAACTCACGTCGTACACCAGTGTAAGAGATGGCTAATAACAGGTCGTCCGGTGAAGATGCCTGTACAGTAGCGAGCAACGCATGCATATCGCGTTCTGCGGCAGCATTGAAACCAATCTTCATCAGTTTCCAGGCAAAGTTTTGCGCTACCAGACCCGAAGCGCCAATGCCAGTCAAAATAATCCGCCTCGCAGAACGCAGCATCACCACGCATTCATGCAATTTCTCTTCACTGTTAACGTTCAGCGTCGCATACATGGCAGCCGTGTTTTCTTTTATGAGTTTTTCACCTACCAGTCGCAGCGGATCATCACCGCGAATTTGGTTATGAATGGGGACAGAAGGGGATTCCGGCTGGCTCGCCAGAGCTTCGCTTAACGCCAGTTTTAAGGCTGGAAAACCTTTATAGCCGAGTTTTTGTGCGAATTTCACTACGCTGGATTGACTGACCCCAGCTTCGTTGGCCAATTGCTGCGAACTTAAATGGCGCGCCGTATCAGGTTGTAGCAGGAGATAGTCCGCCAGTTTTTTATCACTCTGGGCAAGCTGCTGGTAACGCTGACGAATACGAAGTAAGCCGTTCATATCTTTCCTCGCGATAAAATAATGGCGACAACAGGCAATATGAGACACAAGCGAGTGAATATTATATTCCATAGCTTGTAAGATCTATGAATTAAAAATTCCATTCAGCATTATACGGTAGATTGTTGCCGGAAAAGTGATGATCTATCTGTTAGGCTATGTAGTAGCGATGATTAATCAGGATGTTTCAGTCCAGAGGAGTATGGTTTGGCAACTCACGAGCGTCGTGTGGTGTTTTTTGACTTAGATGGAACATTGCATCAACAGGATATGTTCGGTAGTTTTCTGCGCTACTTACTGCGTCGCCAACCGCTGAATACACTGCTTGTCCTGCCGCTATTGCCGGTTATTGCCATGGCATTATTGATAAAAGGCCGTGCTGCGCGCTGGCCGATGAGTCTGCTATTGTGGGGATGCACTTTTGGTCACAGCGAAGCGCGTTTACAGGCATTACAAGCCGATTTTGTACACTGGTTTCGCGACAATGTGACTGCCTTTCCGCTGGTGCAAGAGCGCCTGACCACCTACTTGCTCAGTTCCGATGCTGATATCTGGTTGATTACCGGTTCTCCACAGCCGCTGGTTGAAGCGGTCTATTTCGATACGCCCTGGTTACCGCGGGTGAATCTTATTGCCAGCCAAATTCAGCGTGGTTATGGCGGCTGGGTATTGACAATGCGTTGCCTCGGGCATGAGAAGGTCGCGCAACTGGAACGCAAAATCGGCACGCCACTGCGGTTGTACAGTGGTTACAGCGACAGTAATCAGGACAACCCGCTGCTTTATTTCTGCCAGCATCGTTGGCGAGTAACCCCGCGCGGTGAACTCCAGCAACTGGAATAGAGTAAAGCATAGCGTCCGTGTATAATGCGCCGCGCTTTTATAACCGGAGTTTTCTTTTTGTCTGAAGTCGAATTTAGTCACGAATACTGGATGCGCCATGCCATGACGCTGGCAAAGCGTGCCTGGGACGAGCGGGAAGTACCGGTCGGCGCGGTATTAGTGCATAACAACCGGGTAATCGGCGAGGGCTGGAATCGTCCGATTGGTCGGCATGATCCTACCGCGCACGCTGAAATCATGGCCCTGCGTCAGGGCGGTCTGGTGATGCAAAATTATCGCCTGATCGACGCCACATTATATGTCACGCTGGAGCCGTGTGTGATGTGCGCTGGAGCGATGATTCACAGCCGGATTGGTCGTGTAGTTTTTGGTGCACGAGATGCGAAAACGGGGGCTGCCGGATCATTAATGGATGTGTTGCACCATCCGGGCATGAATCACCGGGTGGAAATCACGGAAGGGATATTGGCGGAAGAGTGTGCAGCGCTGCTCAGCGACTTCTTTCGCATGCGCCGTCAGGAAATCAAAGCGCAGAAAAAAGCGCAATCTTCTGCGGATTAATTTTGCTTCTTTTCACTTCCCTTCCTGGAAAACAGCAGCGAAGGGGAGTGTGTCAGATAGTTAGATGACGACTGTGAAAGAAACGAGAGAAAAGGAAATTTCCCTTTACTCAATTCTGTTGGCGACACTGCCGGATAATCCTGAGCCAGCTGCATCGCCGCTTCTGTTGCCTGCTTTTCTTTCTCTTGCAGATACCCCACCAGACTAATCTGATACTTACGGATATTCTCGACATAGGCGTAAGCTTCATGTCCCCGCGCATAACCGTAAGTCAGCTTGCTGTAATAGGGTTTCTGGCTAAGTAAAGGCAGTCGTTGTTTAACATCGGTCCAGCTGTCTGGATTACCTTTGGTTTTTGCCGTCAGGGCGCGAGCATCCAGCATATGCGCATAACCCATATTGTAAGCGGCGAGCGCAAACCAAATCCGTTCATTTTCTGGCACGCTTTCCGGCACTTTACTCATCATATCCTGCAAATAACGCGCGCCGCCGCTGATGCTTTGTTCAGCATCGGTACGATCGGTAATGCCCAGGCTTTGCGCGGTATTTTTGGTCAACATCATCATGCCACGCACACCGGTCGGCGAGGTGGCCTGCGCGTCCCAATGTGATTCCTGGTAAGCAATGGCCGCCAGCAAACGCCAGTCAATTTCCTCGGCGTATTTCTCAAACAAAGGTTTTAATTGTGGCAGCACCGCATCGACGGCGCGTAAAAATGTGCGCGTATCGACATAATCAAAATCATCGCCATGCCCCAGGTATTTCTCTTCAATGCGTGCCAGCGTGCCGTCCTCATTCATTTTGTTGAAGAAGTCGAGCAGAGCTGCGGAAAGGGTATTATCGTCATCTAACTGGCTAAACCAGGTCACTGGTTGTTCATCGGTGATATCGAGTGCCACGGCGAGTTCCGGGTGAACTCGCTGGAACAGGCTGATGGCGACAGAATCAGCAATGGTGTAATCCAGCTTACCTCCGATGACATCTTCCAGTAATTCCGCTGAGCCTTTTTTGTCGTCCACCTTCCAGCTTAAATCCGGGAATTTAGTTTCTTTCAGTCTTTGTAGATCGTTAACGACGACGTGTCCTGGTGCGATGGAGAGCTGTTCCGCCGTCAAATTGCCCAGCGTGCGTGGGCGATATTGACCCACTTTGTAAACCAGTTGTTGTGAAACGGAATAATAGGTAGGACCAGGCTGATAGTTTTTTACCCGCTCACTGTTATAAACCAGACCTGCTGCCAGCAGGTCGGCGTTGCCGTTGTCGAGATCGTCAAACAACTGGCTGATATTCTGCCGTACGGTCACTTTCAGTTTCACGCCGAGGTAGTCGGCAAATTGTTTGGCTAACTCATAATCCAGCCCGGAAGAGTTACCGTTAATCTCATTCCAGGTGAGGGGAGTATGAATGGTGCTCACGCGCAATTCTCCCCGCGCTTGAATGGCGGCGATACGGTTGTCGGCTTTACCAAACCACGGAATAGACGGCCAGAGAGCTACCGCAAGAAGCAGTGCCAGAATGCCAATGAACAGATAATTAATCTTTAATTTTTTCAATTAGTTAATTCTCTGTGTCGTTCGTGTCCTGGCTTGAAAAAACGATATGCTAAACAAAGGTATAATCATCAATGAGCGGCATTTTGCGTAAACCTGTGCCAGTTGGCAACTTATTACAGCCATTGGCGGCACGCGTTGCTAATTCACGATGGTGATTTTATTTCCACGCAAACGGTTTCGTCAGCGCATCAGATTCTTTATAATGACGCCCGTTTCCCCCCCTTGGGTACACCGAAAGCTTAGAAGACGAGAGACTTATGATGGAAATTCTGCGTGGTTCGCCTGCACTGTCGGCATTCCGAATCAATAAACTGCTGGCGCGTTTTCAGGCTGCCAGGCTCCCGGTTCACAACATTTACGCCGAGTATGTCCATTTTGCTGACCTCAATGCGCCGTTAAACGAAGAAGCGCACGCGCAACTTGAACGCCTGTTGAAATATGGTCCGGCACTCGCCAGCCATGTCCCGGAAGGCAAATTACTGCTGGTGACCCCGCGTCCTGGCACCATCTCTCCCTGGTCTTCGAAAGCGACCGATATCGCCCATAACTGCGGGCTGCAACAGGTAAACCGCCTTGAGCGCGGCGTGGCTTACTATGTAGAAGCCGCTACGCTGACCAATGAACAGTGGCAGCAGGTTACCGCTGAACTGCACGACCGCATGATGGAAACGGTCTTTTTTGCTTTAGATGATGCAGAGCAGTTGTTTGCGCATCATCAACCGACTCCGGTCACCAGTGTTGATTTGCTGGGGCAGGGCCGTCAGGCGCTAATCGACGCTAACCTGCGTCTTGGCCTGGCACTGGCGGAAGATGAAATTGACTATCTGCAAGATGCTTTCACAAAGCTTGGTCGTAACCCGAACGACATCGAGCTCTATATGTTCGCCCAGGCGAACTCTGAGCACTGCCGCCACAAAATTTTTAACGCCGACTGGATTATCGACGGTGAACAGCAGCCGAAATCGCTGTTCAAGATGATCAAAAATACCTTCGAAACCACGCCGGATCACGTTCTCTCTGCGTATAAAGATAACGCCGCGGTGATGGAAGGTTCTGAAGTGGGCCGCTACTTTGCTGACCACGAAACGGGCCGCTACGATTTCCATCAGGAACCGGCGCATATTCTGATGAAAGTCGAAACTCACAACCACCCGACGGCAATTTCTCCGTGGCCGGGCGCGGCGACCGGTTCCGGCGGTGAAATCCGCGATGAAGGTGCCACCGGGCGCGGCGCGAAGCCGAAAGCCGGTCTGGTTGGTTTCTCCGTTTCCAACCTGCGAATTCCTGGCTTCGAACAGCCGTGGGAGGAAGATTTCGGTAAGCCTGAGCGCATTGTCACCGCGCTGGACATCATGACCGAAGGTCCGCTGGGCGGCGCGGCATTTAACAACGAATTTGGTCGTCCGGCGCTGAACGGCTACTTCCGTACTTATGAAGAAAAAGTGAACAGCCACAACGGCGAAGAGCTGCGCGGTTATCACAAACCGATCATGCTGGCGGGCGGGATCGGCAACATTCGCGCCGATCACGTACAAAAAGGCGAGATCAACGTTGGTGCGAAGCTGGTCGTTCTCGGCGGCCCGGCAATGAACATCGGTCTTGGCGGCGGCGCGGCGTCTTCTATGGCGTCTGGTCAGTCTGATGCGGATCTCGACTTTGCTTCTGTTCAGCGCGACAACCCGGAAATGGAACGTCGTTGCCAGGAAGTGATCGACCGTTGCTGGCAGCTTGGCGATGCGAACCCGATTCTGTTTATCCACGACGTCGGCGCAGGCGGTCTTTCTAACGCCATGCCGGAACTGGTGAGCGACGGCGGGCGCGGCGGTAAATTTGAACTGCGCGATATCCTGAGCGACGAACCGGGTATGAGCCCGCTGGAAATCTGGTGTAACGAGTCCCAGGAACGCTACGTGCTGGCGGTTGCTGCCGATCAGTTACCACTGTTTGACGAACTGTGTAAGCGTGAACGCGCGCCCTACGCGGTGATTGGTGAAGCGACCGAAGAACTGCATCTTTCTCTGCACGATCGTCATTTTGATGATCAGCCGATCGATCTACCGCTGGACGTACTGCTGGGCAAAACGCCGAAGATGACCCGCGATGTGCAAACACTGAAAGCGAAAGGCGATGCGCTGGCCCGTGAAGGGATCACCATTGCTGACGCGGTGAAACGTGTGCTGCATCTGCCGACCGTGGCGGAAAAAACTTTCCTCGTTACCATTGGCGACCGTAGCGTAACCGGCATGGTGGCGCGCGATCAGATGGTTGGCCCGTGGCAGGTGCCGGTCGCTAACTGTGCGGTCACTACTGCCAGCCTCGACAGCTACTACGGTGAAGCGATGGCAATTGGCGAACGTGCGCCAGTTGCGCTGCTGGATTTCGCCGCTTCTGCCCGTCTGGCTGTCGGTGAAGCGTTAACCAATATTGCCGCAACACAGATTGGCGATATCAAACGCATTAAACTTTCCGCTAACTGGATGGCGGCGGCAGGCCACCCTGGTGAAGATGCGGGCCTGTATGAAGCCGTTAAAGCCGTGGGCGAAGAGCTTTGTCCGGCGCTGGGCCTGACGATCCCGGTGGGTAAAGATTCAATGTCGATGAAAACCCGCTGGCAGGAAGGTAGCGAAGAGCGTGAAATGACCTCGCCGCTGTCGCTGGTTATTTCTGCATTTGCCCGCGTGGAAGATGTGCGTCACACCATCACGCCGCAGCTTTCTACCGAAGATAACGCACTGCTGCTGATTGATTTGGGCCTTGGCAATAATGCGCTGGGCGCAACGGCGCTGGCGCAGGTTTATCGTCAGCTTGGCGACAAACCGGCTGATGTGCGCGACGTCGCGCAACTGAAAGGCTTCTATGACGCGATTCAGGCGCTGGTTGCACAGCGTAAGTTGCTCGCGTACCACGACCGCTCTGATGGCGGCCTGCTGGTAACGCTGGCGGAAATGGCATTTGCCGGTCATTGCGGCATTGAAGCGGATATCGCCTCTCTGGGCGACGATCACCTGGCGGCGCTGTTTAACGAAGAACTGGGAGCGGTGATTCAGGTGCGTGCCGCTGACCGTGAAGCGGTCGAAGCGGTACTGGCACAGCATGGCCTTGCTGAGTGCGTCCATTATGTCGGCCAGGCTGTATCTGGCGACCGTTTTGTGATTACCGCCAACGGGCAGTCGGTATACAGCGAAAGCCGCACTACGCTGCGAGTCTGGTGGGCGGAAACCACCTGGCAGATGCAGCGCCTGCGTGACAACCCGGAGTGTGCCGATCAGGAGCATCAGGCGAAATCCAACGACGCTGATCCGGGCCTGAATGTGAAACTGTCGTTCGATATTAACGAAGATGTAGCAGCTCCGTTTATCGCTACTGGCGCGCGCCCGAAAGTTGCCGTACTGCGTGAGCAAGGCGTGAACTCGCATGTTGAAATGGCGGCAGCTTTCCATCGTGCGGGCTTCGATGCTATCGACGTGCATATGAGCGATCTGCTGGCTGGACGCACTGGTCTGGAGGATTTCCATGCCCTGGTCACGTGCGGTGGTTTCTCCTACGGTGATGTGCTGGGTGCCGGTGAAGGTTGGGCGAAGTCTATTCTGTTCAACAACCGTGTACGCGATGAGTTTGCAACCTTCTTCCATCGTCCGCAAACGCTGGCGCTGGGGGTATGTAACGGTTGCCAGATGATGTCTAATCTGCGTGAGCTGATCCCAGGTAGCGAGCTGTGGCCACGTTTTGTGCGTAACACCTCCGATCGCTTTGAAGCGCGTTTCAGCCTGGTTGAAGTGACCCAAAGCCCGTCTCTGCTGTTGCAGGGGATGGTGGGCTCGCAAATGCCGATTGCTGTGTCTCACGGTGAAGGGCGCGTTGAAGTACGCGACGCGGCGCATCTGGCGGCACTGGAAAGCAAAGGGCTGGTTGCGCTGCGCTATGTCGATAATTTCGGCAAAGTCACCGAAACCTACCCGGCTAACCCGAACGGTTCCCCGAATGGTATTACGGCGGTCACGACTGAAAGTGGTCGAGTCACCATTATGATGCCGCACCCGGAGCGTGTTTTCCGTACTGTCAGCAACTCCTGGCATCCGGAAAACTGGGGCGAGGATGGCCCATGGATGCGTATTTTCCGTAATGCGCGTAAGCAGCTGGGGTAAGGCTGCGGAAATTTCACGCAACCCATTGTTTTGTAGGCCGGATAAGACTTTTACGCCGCATCCGGCATTACACACAACCACTTAGCCAACAATTATAAGCTCCCAACTCCGGGAGCTTTTTTTGTGTCTGTAAATCACGACAATGGGTGGTTTGCCGTGTCGCTTATAGGTGACATGTAACTTATTGATTTAATTTAAAACGAATAATTTAAGCTTTGGGCGTCTCTTTTAAGCGACACACTGGCTGATTTATAGCCAATCTGTGAAACAGCCATTAATCCATTAAAGCTATGTTTTATCAGTACGTTATCAAACTATTTTATTTATTGGCACAGTTACTGCATAATAATAACCAGTGGCTCATTCACCCACTTATGTCAGCCCCTTCGGGACGTGCTACATAAAATTCGAATGACGCACAACAAGGTGCCTGCCGTCCAACTTCTGATATCAGCGTAGCTATATCAACCATCGGGCGAAACGTCGAGTTAGGCACCGCCTTATTCCACAACAAAGCCGGGTAATTCCCGGCTTTGTTGTATCTGAACTCCCCCTCGGTTAGCATCAGGCTATTCGCGTCTGACGAGAGTAACACCTTGAAACGCTGGCCTGTTTTTCCCCGTTCATTACGACAATTAGTCATGCTGGCATTCTTGCTGATTCTGCTGCCTCTGCTGGTACTGGCATGGCAAGCCTGGCAAAGCCTGAATGCGCTTAGCGATCAGGCGGCGCTGGTCAATCGCACAACGCTTATTGACGCCCGGCGCAGTGAGGCAATGACTAATGCGGCACTGGAGATGGAGCGTAGCTACCGTCAGTATTGCGTGCTGGACGACTCAACCCTGGCGAAGGTCTATCAAAGCCAGCGTAAACGTTACAGCGAAATGCTCGATGCCCACGCTGGCGTGCTGCCGGACGATAAACTTTACCAGGCATTGCGTCAGGATTTGAACAATCTTG
This sequence comes from Escherichia sp. E13S3, assembly GCF_004212325.1. Taxonomy (NCBI): domain Bacteria; kingdom Pseudomonadati; phylum Pseudomonadota; class Gammaproteobacteria; order Enterobacterales; family Enterobacteriaceae; genus Escherichia; species Escherichia sp. E13S3. Next base: position 54,963 of record NZ_RHJR01000006.1, on the reverse strand, counting down.
CCCAACTCCAGTGTAACAACAGTGGGCCGGATGCGGCTGCTGCCGCGCGTCTGGAAGCCTTTGCCAATGCCAATGCCGAAATGGTACAGGCCACGCGCACCGTGGTGTTTTCACGCGGGCAGCAACTCCAGCGAGAGATAGCCGAACGCGGACAGTATTTCGGCTGGCAGTCACTGGTGTTGTTTCTGGTGAGTCTGATAATGGTGCTGCTTTTCACCCGAATGATTATTGGTCCGGTGAAAAATATCGAGCGGATGATCAACCGTCTGGGGGAAGGACGCTCACTGGGTAATAGCGTCTCGTTTAGTGGACCGAGCGAGTTACGCTCGGTTGGGCAACGTATTCTTTGGTTAAGTGAACGCCTGTCATGGCTGGAATCCCAGCGCCATCAATTTTTAAGACATTTATCTCATGAATTAAAAACGCCACTGGCGAGTATGCGCGAGGGCACTGAATTACTGGCTGACCAGGTTGTCGGGCCGCTTACGCCAGAGCAAAAAGAGGTGGTAAGCATCCTCGACAGCAGCAGCCGCAATTTGCAAAAACTTATAGAACAACTGCTTGATTACAATCGTAAACAGGCAGATGGCGCGGTGGAACTGGAGAATGTTGAGCTGGCACCGTTGGTGGAGACGGTAGTTTCCGCTCACAGCCTGCCAGCTCGGACTAAAATGATGCATACCGACGTTGATCTCAAGGCAACTGCATGCCTGGCGGAACCCATGCTACTGATGAGTGTGCTGGATAATCTTTACTCCAATGCGGTGCACTACGGGGCTGAATCCGGTAACATTTGCCTTCGCAGCAGTTTACATGGCGCACGGGTTTATATTGATGTCATCAATACAGGCACACCCATTCCGCAAGAGGAACGCGCCATGATCTTCGAACCCTTTTTTCAGGGAAGTCACCAGCGAAAAGGGGCGGTGAAGGGGAGCGGTCTGGGATTAAGCATTGCCAGGGATTGTATTCGCCGTATGCAGGGGGAACTGTATCTGGTCGACGAGAGCGGGCAAGACGTTTGCTTCCGCATTGAATTGCCTTCGTCGAAAAACACGAAATAATGTTAAGGCCTATCCCATCAGGCTATTTTATTTGCCAGTTCGGCCCCGGGCAGTGCTCGAAATCCTCACGTACTACGTGTACGCTCCGGTTTCTCCGCACTGTCCGTGTCCAAACTGCCTGCAACAATTACGCCCACTGGGATAGGCTCTGAGTCTGGTGAATATGCGACACATTTTTCAACGATTTTTATCCCGACGGCTGTGGCTGGCGGGGTTGCCTTGTCTGGCGCTGCTGGGCTGCGTGCAGAATCACAATAAGCCAGCCATTAATGCGCCAGTAGAAGAAAAAATCCCGGTTTATCAACTGGCTGATTATCTTCCTACTGAATGTAGCGACATCTGGGCGCTGCAAGGTAAATCAACTGAAACTAACCCGCTTTACTGGCTACGGGCGATGGATTGCGCCAATCGCTTAATGCCAGCGCAGTCGCGTCAGGAAGCGCGCAAGTATGGTGATGGCAGCTGGCAAAATACCTTTAAGCAGGGGATTTTGCTTGCCGATGCCAAAATCACGCCTTTTGAGCGCCGCCAACTGGTCGCGCGCATTGATGCGTTAAGTACTGAGATCCCGGCGCAGGTTCGCCCGTTGTATCAACTCTGGCGCGACGGACAGGCGTTGCAACTGCAACTGGCGGAAGAGCGCCTACGTTACAGTAAACTCCAGCAATCCAGCGACAGCGAACTGGACGCCCTGCGCCAGCAACATCACGTTCTACAGCAACAACTGGAACTAACCACCCGCAAGCTGGAGAACCTGACGGATATTGAACGCCAACTCTCGACTCGCAAACCGGCCGGAAATTTCCCACCGGACACGCCGCACGAGAGTGAAAAAAACGCGCCATCCACCAATGAGGTCACCCCTGATGAGCCATAAACCTGCGCATTTATTATTGGTCGATGACGATCCGGGATTACTGAAATTACTTGGCCTGCGCCTGACCAGCGAAGGCTACAGCGTGGTCACGGCAGAAAGTGGTGCCGAGGGGCTGCGGATACTGAATCGTGAAAAAGTGGATTTAGTCATCAGCGACCTGCGGATGGATGAAATGGATGGTATGCAACTGTTTGCTGAAATCCAGAAAGTGCAGCCAGGTATGCCGGTAATCATCCTCACCGCGCATGGCTCCATTCCCGATGCCGTTGCCGCGACACAGCAGGGCGTGTTTAGTTTCCTCACCAAGCCCGTTGATAAAGACGCACTATATCAGGCAATTGATGATGCGCTGGAACAATCCGCGCCAGCCACCGACGAACGTTGGCGCGAGGCGATTGTCACTCGCAGCCCGCTGATGCTGCGCTTGCTGGAACAGGCCCGGCTGGTGGCGCAATCCGACGTTAGCGTTTTGATTAACGGTCAGAGCGGCACCGGGAAAGAGATTTTTGCTCAGGCTATCCACAACGCCAGCCCGCGTAACAGCAAGCCGTTTATTGCCATTAACTGTGGCGCATTGCCCGAGCAGTTGCTGGAGTCGGAGCTGTTTGGTCATGCACGCGGCGCGTTTACTGGTGCCGTCAGCAATCGCGAAGGTTTATTCCAGGCGGCGGAAGGCGGTACGCTGTTTCTCGATGAGATTGGCGATATGCCCGCGCCGTTGCAGGTCAAACTGCTGCGCGTGTTGCAGGAGCGTAAAGTGCGCCCGCTGGGCAGTAACCGCGATATTGATATCGACGTGCGGATTATTTCTGCGACCCACCGCGACTTACCAAAAGCGATGGCGCGCGGGGAATTCCGCGAAGATCTCTATTACCGCCTCAATGTCGTCAGCCTTAAAATTCCGGCACTGGCGGAGCGCACAGAAGACATTCCGCTACTGGCAAACCACTTATTGCGCCAGGCGGCAGAGCGACATAAACCGTTTGTCCGCGCGTTCTCAACCGATGCGATGAAACGCCTGATGACTGCCAGCTGGCCGGGAAATGTGCGTCAGTTGGTCAACGTGATTGAACAATGTGTGGCACTGACCTCATCTCCGGTGATTAGCGATGCATTAGTAGAGCAGGCGCTGGAGGGCGAAAACACGGCGCTGCCCACCTTTGTTGAGGCACGTAACCAGTTTGAACTCAATTACTTGCGCAAGTTGCTGCAAATCACCAAAGGCAACGTCACTCACGCGGCGAGAATGGCGGGGCGTAACCGGACAGAATTTTATAAACTGCTTTCCCGACACGAGCTGGATGCAAACGATTTCAAGGAATGAATCGGTGTAATGTGTTACGTTTAGCAGATCAAAAGACAGGCGACCTTTTCAAGGAATAGCATGAAAAAGATTGATGCGATTATTAAACCCTTCAAGCTGGACGATGTCCGTGAAGCACTGGCCGAAGTCGGTATTACCGGCATGACCGTGACCGAAGTGAAAGGCTTTGGCCGCCAGAAAGGCCACACTGAGCTGTATCGCGGTGCGGAATATATGGTGGATTTTCTGCCGAAGGTGAAAATTGAGATCGTCGTGCCGGACGACATTGTCGATATCTGCGTAGACACGATTATTCGTACGGCGCAAACCGGCAAAATCGGTGACGGTAAAATCTTCGTCTTCGACGTGGCACGGGTCATTCGTATCCGTACCGGCGAAGAGGACGACGCGGCGATTTAAACCGCGTCAGGGTTGCCGGATGTCTCCATCCGGCAACATCAAATCACAGCACTTTATGCGGGCCAAAGCATTCGTAATGAATGTTTTCCTGCTTCACGCCCAGGTCCACTAACTGTTTCGCGGCAAACTGCATGAAGCCAACCGGACCGCAGAGATAGAACTGCATGGCCGGATCGCTGAACGCACCTTCCAGTTTGCTCAAATCCATCAGACCTTCGCTATCAAACTGACCTTTAGCGCGATCGGCTTCGCTCGGCTGGCGATACCAGGTATGCGCGGTAAAGCGCGGTAGTGCTTGCCCCAGTTCCTTAACTTCATCAGCAAAGGCGTGAACATCGCCATTTTCTGCCGCGTGGAACCAGTTTACCTGGGCGTTATGGCCTGCTTTTGCCAGCGTATCGAGCATTGCCAGCATTGGCGTTTGCCCTACACCCGCAGAGATCAGTGTTACCGGCGTGTCATCTGTCACATCCATAAAGAAATCACCCGCCGGAGCTACCAGCTTCACGACATCGCCAACGTTGGCGTGATTGTGCAGCCAGTTGGATACCTGCCCGCCATCTTCGCGTTTCACCGCAATACGATAGCCTTTGCCATCAGGTTTACGAGTCAAAGAGTACTGACGAATTTCCTGATGCGGGAAACCTTCTGGTTTCAGCCAGACGCCGAGATATTGTCCCGGACGGTATTCTGCCACTGCGCCACCGTCGACCGGCTCCAGTTCGAAGCTGGTGATCAGTGCGCTGCGCGGTGTTTTAGCCACAATGCGGAAATCGCGAGTACCTTCCCAGCCACCGGCTTTGCTGGCGTTTTCGTTATAGATTTCCGCCTCGCGATTGATAAATACATTAGCCAGTACGCCATAGGCTTTACCCCACGCGTCCAGCACTTCCTGGCCCGGGCTGAACATTTCGTCCAGCGTCGCCAACAGGTGTTCGCCAACGATGTTGTACTGTTCCGGTTTGATCTGGAAACTGGTGTGCTTCTGCGCGATTTTTTCTACCGCTGGCAGCAGCGCAGGCAGGTTTTCAATATTACTGGCGTAGGCGGCAATCGCGTTAAACAGGGCTTCACGTTGATCGCCATTACGCTGGTTACTCATGTTAAAAATTTCTTTGAGTTCTGGGTTATGAGTAAACATACGGTCGTAGAAATGGGCGGTTAACTTTGGCCCTGTTTCCACCAGTAAAGGGATGGTGGCTTTTACTGTAGCGATGGTTTGAGCGTCAAGCATATGGTCTTCCTTTTTTTGCATCTTAATTGATGTATCTCAAATGCATCTTATAAAAAATAGCCCTGCACTGTAAATGGTTCTTTTGGTGTTTTTCATCAAGAATGTGATGAAGTGAAAAATTTGCATCACAAACCTGAAAAGAAATCCGTTTCCGGTTGCAGGCCCTTTATTCTCCAAAGCCTTGCACAGCTTGAAGGTAATCGTTTGCGTAAATTCCTTTGTCAAGACCTGTTATCGCACAATGATTCGGTTATACTGTTCGCCGTTGTCCATCAGGACCGCCAAAATTAGGCGAAAAAATTTTATTGTTAGCTGAGTCAGGAGATGCGGATGTTAAAGCGTGAAATGAACATTGCCGATTATGATGCCGAACTGTGGCAGGCTATGGAGCAGGAAAAAGTACGTCAGGAAGAGCACATCGAACTGATCGCCTCCGAAAACTACACCAGCCCGCGCGTAATGCAGGCGCAGGGTTCTCAGCTGACCAACAAATATGCTGAAGGTTATCCGGGCAAGCGCTACTACGGCGGTTGCGAGTATGTTGATATCGTTGAACAACTGGCGATCGATCGTGCGAAAGAGCTGTTCGGCGCTGACTACGCTAACGTCCAGCCGCACTCCGGCTCCCAGGCTAACTTTGCGGTCTACACCGCGCTGCTGGAACCAGGTGATACCGTACTGGGTATGAACCTGGCGCATGGCGGTCACCTGACTCACGGTTCTCCGGTTAACTTCTCCGGTAAACTGTACAACATCGTTCCTTACGGTATCGATGCAACTGGCCATATCGACTACGCAGATCTGGAAAAACAAGCCAAAGAACACAAGCCGAAAATGATCATCGGTGGTTTCTCTGCATATTCCGGCGTGGTTGACTGGGCGAAAATGCGTGAAATCGCTGACAGCATCGGTGCTTACCTGTTCGTTGATATGGCGCACGTTGCGGGCCTGGTTGCCGCTGGCGTCTATCCAAACCCGGTTCCTCATGCTCACGTAGTGACTACTACCACTCACAAAACCCTGGCGGGTCCGCGCGGCGGCCTGATCCTGGCAAAAGGCGGTAGCGAAGAACTGTACAAAAAACTGAACTCTGCCGTTTTCCCTGGTGGTCAGGGCGGTCCGCTGATGCACGTTATTGCGGGTAAAGCAGTAGCGCTGAAAGAAGCGATGGAGCCTGAGTTCAAAACTTACCAGCAGCAGGTTGCTAAAAACGCTAAAGCGATGGTAGAAGTGTTCCTGGAACGCGGCTACAAAGTGGTTTCCGGCGGTACTGATAACCACCTGTTCCTGGTTGATCTGGTTGATAAAAACCTGACCGGTAAAGAAGCAGACGCCGCTCTGGGCCGTGCTAACATCACCGTCAACAAAAACAGCGTACCGAACGATCCGAAGAGCCCGTTTGTGACCTCCGGTATTCGTGTAGGTACTCCGGCGATTACCCGTCGCGGCTTTAAAGAAGCCGAAGCGAAAGAACTGGCTGGCTGGATGTGTGACGTGCTGGACAGCATCAATGATGAAGCCGTTATCGAGCGCATCAAAGGTAAAGTTCTCGACATCTGCGCACGTTACCCGGTTTACGCGTAAGCGAAACGGTGATTTGCTGACAATGTGCTCGTTGTTCATGCCGGATGCGGCGTGAACGCCTTGTCCGGCCTACAAATTCTTGCAAATTCAATATATTGCAATCTTCGTGTAGGCCTGATAAGCGTAGCGCATCAGGCAATCTTACGTTTGTGATCATCAAGGCTTCCTTCGGGAAGCCTTGTTACGTTATCGCGCCGTCAAATCTGTCGTAACTGTGCCTCAACATACAAATAGCCAATTCCCAGCACCTGTTGTGCGCGGCTTAATTGCCCGAAGCCAATTTGCGTCGCTTTCACGCTCGGTCCTTCGTCACGGTCGAACGGGTTAAATCCTGTCTGGCGAATAATGGTATTAAGCCAGTGTTCACCAAAGGCACAACTGCGACCGTACAACCAAATCTGATTAATATTGAGGATGTTGAGGAAGTTATACAGACTCAAACCAATGGCATTGGCACTGCGGTCAACCCAACTGGTGATCCACGGTTCTCCACTCTGCCAGGCAGCGATTAATTGCGCTGTAGTCAGTTTTTCTGGATCAAGTTGAGTATTGCCAGGTTGTGATTTTAGCCATACTCGAGCCTGTTTTTTTAATGCGCTTAACGAGGCGACGGTTTCCAGGCAGCCATAACGTCCACAGTCGCAGGCAACGCCATCGGGATTCACAATGGTGTGACCAATCTGCCCGCTGCCATACAAACTGCCGCGATAAATTTGTTCGTTAATCACAAACGACGAGCCAATGCCGTAATCAACGTTGATCACGCAGAAATCACGTCCCTGCGAATTATTTTGCCATTTCTCCGCCAGCGCCAGCATCACGCAGTCATTATCGACCATCACCCGAATGCCCAGCTTCTCTTCCAGCAGATACTTCACCTCAACTGGCGTTGTCCACGGCGCTTGCGGCATGGTTTGCGATACGCCGGTCACCGGATCAACCTGCCCGTGGATTGCCAGCGCCAGATTGATGGTGCGGCCCGGCCACAGTTTGCGATGACGATGCCAGCATTTTTCGATTTCGGACAGCAGTGCCTGCGGTGTCGGTGCATCAATCTGAAAATATTCAAATTCACCTTTCGGACTTAAACAAGCGTTAGCGACCTGGCACTCAATGCTGGTGGGCGTCACGTTCAGGCATAGCGTCCAGTCACCTTCCGGCGCAATCAGCCATGTGCCGCTGCTATGCCCGCGCGTCTGGCTTTCATCGTCGATATTCACCACCCGCTTTTCGTTTTCCAGTTCCTGCAAAATATTACTGACCGCCGGAATTGAAATTTGCGCCAGCCGGGCCAGCGTCGACTTGTTGGCACGCTTTTGCCGGTACAGCAGTTCCAGAATCACGCATTTGTTATGGTGGCGGATCTGTTGATTGTTAATGCAGGCTCTCATCTTCACTAAACCTTGTTTAGTTAATTGCGTGATTATTCCGCGAAAACATTGCCAGATTGTTCAATACACTGCCACAAATCTTTTAATTCAGTATGTCTTGTTAATATTGAGGGCACCATGACTCCAGTAAAAGTGTGGCAAGAGCGCGTTGAGATCCCGACCTATGAAACCGGTCCGCAGGATATACATCCCATGTTCCTGGAAAATCGCGTTTATCAGGGATCGTCCGGCGCGGTTTATCCCTATGGCGTGACCGATACGCTGAGCGAGCAGAAAACCCTGAAATCCTGGCAGGCGGTGTGGCTGGAAAACGACTACATCAAAGTGATGATCCTGCCGGAACTGGGCGGTCGTGTGCATCGCGCGTGGGATAAAGTGAAACAGCGCGATTTTGTCTATCACAATGAAGTCATTAAGCCGGCGTTGGTGGGGCTGCTGGGGCCGTGGATTTCGGGCGGGATTGAGTTTAACTGGCCACAACACCATCGCCCGACCACCTTTATGCCCGTTGATTTCACCCTCGAAGCCCATGACGACGGCGCACAGACGGTGTGGGTCGGTGAAACGGAGCCGATGCACGGTTTACAGGTGATGACTAGTTTCACACTGCGCCCTGACCGGGCGGCGCTGGAAATCGCCAGCCGCGTCTATAACGGCAACGCCACGCCGCGTCATTTCTTGTGGTGGGCCAACCCGGCAGTGAAAGGGGGTGAAGGGCATCAGAGCGTTTTCCCGCCGGATGTGACTGCGGTGTTTGATCACGGCAAACGGGCTGTTTCAGCTTTCCCTATCGCTACTGGCACTTATTATAAAGTGGACTACTCCGCCGGAGTGGACATTTCTCGCTATAAAAATGTGCCTGTTCCAACCTCATATATGGCCGAAAAATCGCAGTACGATTTTGTCGGTGCGTGGTGTCACGATGAAGATGGCGGTTTGCTGCACGTTGCCAACCACCATATTGCGCCAGGTAAAAAACAGTGGAGCTGGGGACACAGTGAATTTGGCCAGGCGTGGGATAAGAGTCTGACCGACAATAACGGCCCGTATATCGAACTGATGACCGGTATTTTTGCCGATAACCAGCCCGATTTTACCTGGCTTGATGCTTACGAAGAGAAGCGGTTCGAGCAGTATTTCCTGCCTTATCATTCTCTGGGCATGGTGCAAAATGCCTCCCGCGATGCGGTGATAAAACTCCAGCGTAGCGAGCGGGGGATTGAGTGGGGGCTGTATGCCATCTCCCCGTTGAGTGGATATCGTCTGGCGATCCGCGAAATCGGCAAATGCAACGCGTTGCTCGATGATGCCGTGGCCCTGACACCAGCGACCGCCATCCAGGGCGTGTTGCACGGTATCAATCCTGACAGACTGACTATCGAACTTTCCGATGCTGACGGCAATATTGTACTGAGTTATCAGGAACATCAGCCGCAAGAGTTGCCGTTGCCGGACGTTGCCAAAGCGCCACTGGCTGCACAAGACATTGCCAGTACAGATGAAGCCTGGTTTATCGGTCAGCATCTGGAGCAATATCATCACGCCAGTCGTTCACCGTTCGATTACTACCTGCGCGGCGTGGCGCTGGACCCGCTGGATTATCGCTGTAACCTGGCGCTGGCGATGCTGGAATATAACCGCGCAGATTTCCCGCAAGCGGTGGCGTATGCCAGTCAGGCGCTGAAACGCGCACATGCGCTGAACAAAAACCCGCAGTGTGGACAGGCAAGTTTGATTCGCGCCAGTGCTTACGAACGTCAGGGACAATATCAACAGGCCGAAGAGGATTTCTGGCGTGCGGTCTGGAGCGGCAATAGTAAAGCGGGCGGCTATTATGGTCTGGCACGGCTGGCGGCGCGCAATGGTAACTTCGACGCGGGTCTGGATTTTTGCCAACAAAGTCTTCGTGCCAGCCCAACCAACCAGGAAGTGCTTTGCCTGCATAACCTGCTGCTGGTGTTAAGTGGTCGTCAGGACAACGCGCGTTTGCAGCGCGAGAAACTGCTGCGTGATTATCCGCTGAACGCCACTCTGTGGTGGCTGAACTGGTTCGATGGTCGTAGCGAATCAGCCCTCGCGCAGTGGCGCGGTCTGTGTCAGGGACGCGACGTTAACGCCCTGATGACCGCCGGGCAACTGATTAACTGGGGAATGCCCGCCCTGGCGGCAGAGATGCTGAACGTACTGGACTGCCAGCGCACGCTTCCGCTTTACCTGCAAGCCAGCTTGCTGCCGAAAGCCGAACGCGGCGAACTGGTCGCAAAAGCCATTGATGTCTTCCCACAGTTTGTCCGTTTCCCGAATACGCTGGAAGAAGTGGCGGCGCTGGAGAGTATTGAAGAGTGCTGGTTTGCCCGTCATTTACTGGCCTGCTTCTATTACAACAAGCGTAGCTACAACAAAGCCATTACTTTATGGCTGCGTTGCGTAGAGATGTCACCGGAGTTTGCCGACGGCTGGCGCGGTTTGGCGATCCATGCGTGGAATAAGCAACACGATTATGAGCTGGCCGCGCGCTATCTTGATAATGCTTATCAGCTTGCGCCGCAGGATGCACGTCTGCTTTTCGAACGGGATTTGCTGGATAAGTTAAGCGGAGCCACACCGGAGAAACGACTGGCGCGTCTGGAAAATAATCTGGAAATTGCGCTGAAACGCGACGACATGACCGCAGAACTGCTCAATTTGTGGCATCTCACTGGTCAGGCCGACAAAGCGGCGGACATTCTCGCCACGCGCAAATTCCACCCGTGGGAAGGTGGGGAAGGGAAGGTCACCAGTCAGTTTATTCTCAACCAGTTATTACGCGCCTGGCAGCATCTTGATGCCAGAGAGCCGCAGCAGGCCAGCGAACTGCTTCATGCCGCGCTGCATTATCCGGAGAATTTAAGCGAAGGCCGTTTACCGGGGCAAACTGACAACGACATCTGGTTCTGGCAGGCGATATGCGCCAAAGCCCTGGGCGATGAAACTGAAGCGACGCGTTGTTTACGTCTGGCGGCGACCGGCGATCGCACCATTAACATCCACAGTTATTACAACGATCAGCCGGTTGATTATCTCTTCTGGCAAGGAATGGCGCTGCGACTGCTGGGCGAACAACACACCGCACAGCAACTGTTTAGTGAAATGAAACAGTGGGCGCAAGAGATGGCGAAAACCAGTATCGAAGCGGATTTCTTTGCCGTCTCGCAACCTGACTTGTTGTCGCTGTATGGCGATTTACAACAGCAGCATAAAGAAAAATGCCTGATGGTGGCGATGCTGGCGGCCGCGGGACTAGGGGAGATTGCGCACTATGAATCTGCTCGCGCTGAATTGACGGCGATTAATCCGGCCTGGCCGAAAGCGGCATTATTCACCACCGTGATGCCTTTTATTTTTAACCGCGTTCACTAAACCCTATTAACTGTAATATTTGAGCGGCACGCGCTGCCGCTCACGCTCAAATAATTAAAATAAGCCGTTGTAAATAAAAACCCTACAGGAGGCACTATGCCTAAAAAAATGAGAACAACCCGTAATCTATTATTAATGGCTACGCTATTAGGTAGCGCACTATTTGCCAACGCTGCGGATAAAGAAATGACCATTGGTGCAATATACCTTGATACCCAGGGATATTACGCTGGAGTGCGTCAGGGCGTTCAGGATGCGGCAAAAGATTCTTCAGTACAGGTACAGTTAATTGAAACTAACGCCCAGGGCGATATTTCGAAAGAAAGTACTTTTGTAGATACCCTCGTGGCGCGTAATGTCGATGCCATTATTTTATCGGCAGTGTCTGAAAATGGCAGTAGCCGTACCGTTCGTCGCGCCAGTGAAGCGGGTATTCCGGTGATTTGCTACAACACCTGTATTAATCAAAAGGGTGTCGATAAATATGTCTCGGCATATCTGGTTGGTGACCCGCTGGAATTTGGTAAAAAGCTGGGTAACGCTGCCGCCGATTATTTTATTGCCAACAAAATTGACCAGCCGAAAATTGCCGTCATCAATTGCGAAGCCTTTGAAGTTTGTGTGCAACGACGTAAAGGGTTTGAAGAAGTATTAAAAGCCCGCGTTCCCGGCGCGCAAATTGTCGCTAATCAGGAAGGGACTGTTTTAGATAAAGCGATTTCTGTCGGTGAAAAACTGATTATCTCCACGCCAGATCTCAACGCCATTATGGGGGAATCGGGCGGAGCGACACTCGGTGCGGTAAAAGCGGTGCGCAATCAAAATCAGGCCGGAAAAATTGCCGTTTTCGGTTCGGACATGACCACTGAAATTGCTCAGGAGCTGGAAAACAACCAGGTGCTGAAAGCGGTAGTGGATATTTCCGGTAAGAAAATGGGCAATGCTGTTTTCGCGCAAACATTGAAGGTTATCAATAAACAAGCCGACGGTGAAAAAGTGATTCAGGTGCCAATCGATCTTTATACCAAAACTGAAGACGGTAAACAGTGGCTGGCAACGCACGTTGATGGTCTGCCCTAATAGCTGATTCGCAGAGGTCCCTATGTTCACGGCAACAGAGGCAGTCCCGGTAGCAAAAGTGGTGGCAGGAAATAAGCGTTACCCCGGCGTCGTTGCGCTGGATAACGTTAACTTCACGCTCAATAAAGGCGAAGTTCGCGCGCTGTTAGGCAAAAACGGTGCGGGAAAATCGACCCTCATTCGAATGCTTACCGGTAGCGAACGTCCGGATAGCGGTGATATCTGGATTGGCGAGACGCGACTGGAAGGCGACGAAGCTACGCTGACTCGCCGTGCCGCTGAACTGGGAGTACGCGCGGTTTATCAGGAGTTAAGTCTGGTGGAAGGGCTGACGGTGGCAGAAAACCTCTGCCTTGGTCAATGGCCTCGCCGCAACGGCATGATTGATTACCTGCAAATGGCGCAGGATGCCCAACGTTGCTTACAGGCGCTGGGCGTTGACGTTAGTCCTGAACAACTTGTTTCAACGCTAAGCCCGGCGCAAAAGCAACTGGTGGAAATTGCGCGGGTGATGAAGGGCGAGCCGCGCGTGGTCATCCTTGATGAACCCACCAGCTCGCTTGCCAGTGCGGAAGTTGAACTGGTGATCAGCGCCGTGAAAAAAATGTCGGCACTGGGCGTGGCGGTGATTTACGTCAGCCACAGGATGGAGGAAATCCGCCGTATCGCTTCCTGTGCCACCGTCATGCGTGACGGGCAGGTGGCGGGCGATGTGATGCTCGAAAACACCTCAACTCGCCATATTGTGTCGTTGATGCTCGGACGCGATCACGTTGATATTGCACCGGTTGCAGCTCAGGAGATTGCGGACCAGACCGTACTGGAAGTTCGCGCGTTACGCCACAGACCAAAACTTACGGAGATCAGTTTTTCACTGCGTCGTGGCGAAGTGCTCGGCATTGCCGGCCTGCTGGGGGCAGGGCGCAGTGAATTGCTGAAAGCGATAGTTGGGCTGGAAGCGTATGAACAGGGCGAAATTGTTATCAACGGCGAGAAAATCACGTGCCCCGATTACGGCGACATGCTGAAACGCGGCATTGGCTATACGCCAGAAAACCGCAAAGAAGCGGGGATCATTCCCTGGCTGGGCGTTGACGAAAATACAGTGCTGACCAATCGGCAAAAAATCAGCGCCAACGGCGTACTGCAATGGTCCACCATCCGCCGCCTGACCGAAGAGGTGATGCAGCGGATGACGGTCAAGGCTGCCAGTAGCGAAACACCCATCGGCACGCTTTCTGGCGGTAATCAGCAAAAAGTGGTGATCGGTCGTTGGGTCTATGCCGCCAGCCAGATTTTGTTGCTCGACGAGCCAACGCGCGGCGTCGATATCGAAGCCAAACAGCAGATTTACCGTATTGTCCGCGAGCTGGCTGCCGAAGGAAAAAGCGTGGTGTTTATCTCCAGTGAAGTGGAGGAGTTACCGCTGGTGTGCGACCGCATTCTGTTGTTACAGCACGGTACGTTCTCGCAGGAGTTTCACTCTCCGGTCAATGTGGATGAGCTGATGTCCGCCATTCTGTCTGTGCACTGATGAATTTTACCGAGGAACCTGAAGATGTCTGCTTCGTCATTACCATTGCCGCAGGGCAAGAGCGTCTCGCTCAAACAATTTGTCAGTCGCCATATTAATGAGATCGGTTTGCTGGTGGTGATTGCCATTTTGTATCTGGTCTTCTCCCTGAACGCGCCTGGCTTTATCTCATTGAATAACCAAATGAACGTGCTGCGCGATGCCGCCACCATTGGGATCGCCGCCTGGGCGATGACGCTGATTATTATCTCCGGGGAAATTGATGTCAGCGTTGGGCCGATGGTGGCTTTTGTCTCGGTGTGCCTGGCATTTTTGCTGCAATTTGAAGTTCCGCTGGCGATTGCTTGTCTGCTGGTGTTGCTGTTAGGCGCGCTGATGGGAACGCTGGCCGGGGTGCTGCGCGGTGTGTTTAACGTACCAAGTTTCGTTGCCACGCTGGGGCTGTGGAGCGCCCTGCGCGGAATGGGGCTGTTTATGACTAACGCCCTGCCAGTGCCGATTGACGAAAACGAGGTACTGGACTGGCTGGGTGGACAATTTCTCGGAGTGCCGGTATCCGCGCTGATCATGATGGTGTTGTTTGCGCTGTTTGTGTTCATCAGTCGTAAAACCGCTTTCGGGCGCTCGGTTTTTGCCGTTGGCGGTAATGCTACGGCGGCGCAGTTGTGCGGCATCAACGTTCGTCGGGTGCGCATTCTTATCTTTACCCTTTCGGGATTATTAGCGGCGGTGACTGGCATTTTGCTGGCGGCGCGCCTCGGTTCTGGTAACGCAGGTGCGGCAAACGGTCTGGAGTTTGACGTCATCGCCGCGGTCGTGGTCGGCGGTACGGCACTTTCCGGCGGTCGCGGTTCCCTGTTCGGTACATTGCTTGGTGTGCTGGTGATTACGCTAATCGGTAACGGTCTGGTATTGCTCGGGATTAACTCCTTTTTCCAGCAGGTGGTACGCGGCGTCATTATCGTGGTGGCGGTGCTGGCGAATATCTTGCTGACCCAGCGAAGCAGTAAAGCGAAACGCTAAACCTTAACGCCCCTGGCGCGGGTGCGGCAGGGATGAAAATTAATCGTATTGTTAATGAGGGATTTATGAAAACGATGCTGGCAGCTTATTTACCAGGAAATTCGACCGTCGATCTGCGGGAAGTTGCGGTGCCGACGCCGGGGATTAACCAGGTACTGATCAAAATGAAATCCTCCGGGATTTGCGGAAGCGATGTCCACTATATCTACCATCAACACCGCGCCACGGCGGCGGCGCCCGATAAACCGTTATACCAGGGCTTTATCAACGGTCATGAGCCGTGCGGGCAAATTGTGGCGATGGGGCAAGGCTGTCGCCATTTTAAAGAGGGTGATCGCGTGCTGGTGTATCACATTTCTGGCTGTGGTTTTTGCCCGAACTGCCGCCGCGGCTTTCCTATCTCTTGTACTGGCAAAGGAAAAGCGGCTTACGGCTGGCAGCGTGACGGCGGTCATGCCGAATATCTGCTGGCGGAAGAAAAAGATCTGATCCTCCTGCCGGATGCGCTGAGCTACGAAGATGGTGCGTTTATCAGTTGCGGCGTTGGCACGGCCTATGAAGGGATTTTGCGCGGCGAAGTTTCCGGCAGCGATAACGTGCTGGTGGTCGGTCTGGGGCCGGTCGGCATGATGGCGATGATGCTGGCGAAAGGTCGCGGTGCAAAACGGATCATCGGCGTTGATATGCTGCCGGAACGTCTGGCGATGGCAAAACAGTTAGGAGTGATGGATCACGGGTATTTAGCGACCACCGAAGGTCTGCCGCAGATAATTGCTGAACTTACCCACGGTGGCGCGGATGTTGCGCTCGATTGTTCCGGTAATGCCGCAGGTCGCTTGCTGGCACTGCAATCCACTGCTGACTGGGGGCGGGTGGTTTACATTGGTGAAACCGGAAAAGTGGAATTCGAGGTCAGCGCCGATCTGATGCACCATCAACGGCGGATTATCGGCTCCTGGGTGACCAGTATGTTCCATATGGAAAAATGCGCCCACGATTTGACTGACTGGAAACTGTGGCCGCGTAACGCCATTACCCATCGCTTCACGCTGGAACAGGCAGGTGATGCCTATGCGCTGATGGCGAGCGGCAAATGCGGGAAAGTTGTGATTAACTTCCCGGATTAAGGAGTTAGCGGATGACCATCTATACCTTATCTCACGGGCCGCTAAAGCTGGACGTTTCTGACCAGGGCGGCGTAATCGAAGGCTTCTGGCGCGATACGACGCCGCTCTTACGTCTTGGTAAAAAAAGCGGAGTGGCAACCGATGCCTCTTGTTTTCCGCTGGTACCATTTGCAAACCGGGTGAGTGGCAACCGTTTTGTCTGGCAGGGGCGTGAGTATCAACTGCAACCGAATGTTGAGTGGGATACGCACTATCTACACGGCGATGGCTGGTTGGGCGAGTGGCAATGTGTCTCGCACAGCGATGATTGTTTGTGTCTGGTGTATGAACATCGCAGCGGTGTCTATCACTATCGGGTAAGTCAGGCGTTTCATTTAACAGCGGATACGCTGACGGTCACGCTCTCTGTCACCAATCAAGGGGCAGAGACGCTGCCATTTGGTACCGGCTGGCATCCTTATTTTCCGTTGTCGCCGCAAACGCGGATTCAGGCACAGGCGAATGGTTACTGGCTGGAGCGGGAGCAGTGGCTGGCGGGTGAGTTTTGCGAGCAGCTACCGCAGGAACTGGATTTCAACCAGCTCGCGCCATTGCCGCGCCAGTGGGTGAACAATGGTTTTGCCGGATGGAATGGTCAGGCCCGCATCGAGCAGCCGCTGGAGGGTTACGCCGTCATCATGGAAACGACGCCGCCTGCGCCGTGCTATTTCATCTTTGTCTCCGATCCCGCGTTTGATAAAGGGTATGCGTTTGATTTCTTCTGTCTGGAGCCGATGAGCCATGCGCCGGATGACCATCATCGCCCGGAAGGGGGGGACCTCATTGCGCTTGCACCAGGGGAATCAACAACCTCAGAGATGTCGTTGCGGGTAGAGTGGCTGTAATTTATAAAATGCCGGATGCACAGGCCTACAGGGTAATTTCGATTTTGTAGCACTCGGCGCACCATGCCTGATGCGACGCTTGCCGCGTCTTATCAGGCCTACAATTGGTGTTGGAGCGGTCGGCCGGATAAGGCGTTCACGCCGCATCCGGCATCTTTCCTAACGCCGATCGAGAGAAATTGCCCCCGGCCCGGTAATTGCCAGCAGCAGGAATGCGCCAGCAATGCTGATATTCTTCCAGAAATTAATCATATTTGGTCCAACCGCATCGCCGGTCATATCCCAGTAATGATGACCAATCACCGCCGTTCCCAGCGTGTAGAAAATAAACAGCACCGCCAGCGGACGGGTGAAAAAGCCAAGTATGATTAATATCGCGGCGGGTACTTCCATAATCACCGCAATAACTGCCGCCAGCATCGGCATCGGTGCGCCCAGCGAGGCCATATATTGTACCGTTCCGTCAAAGCCCATCATTTTGGGAAAACCAAAAATAATGAAAATTAAGATGACGGCGATACGGGCAATTAATAACAAAACGGGGCGGGCAGCACCAAAATCAAAATAACGTAGTGAGTTCATAACCAATCCCTTTGCAAGATAATGTGATTTAAACGTAATACACACTCTTGCACCTCGCCACGCCCCAGGCGTTGAGATATTCGCTAATTATCCTGGTTACAGTGATTTAAGGGCGATGTTCTCATCTGTCAGCCGTTTCGCATCAAACGTTTTACCGCTCTGGATCCATTTGCGGATTGAGCGAATCTCACGTCCCTCATTCAGCGTTACCGCGCCGATAAGCACACCGCTTTGCAGATTAAACCAAATCGCTTTCTGGGCTTCCGGGTTGCCACGACAAATCCAGTCATCGCCACGCATATTGCCAATAAACTGTAAGTTATCACTGTACTGATCGCTCCAGAACCACGGCGGCGGCAGTAGCGGAAGCGGTAGTCCCAACATTGCGGCTGCGGCAGTTTGCGCCTGGTTATTGGCGTTTTCCCAGCTTTCGCAGCGGTGCAGCAGACCATTATCAAGACGAGTGATTGCCACATCGCCACCGGCAAAGATCGCGGGATCGCTGGTGCGGCAAGCCTCGTCAATGACAATACCATTTACCGTATCAAGGTTGGCCTCACGTGCCAGGCGGTCGTTGGCGCTGATACCAATACCGTAAATCACTACATCGGCCTGAAGCGTTTCGCCGCTTTGCAACGTCAGCTCTACTTTCTCACCATCGACCACATGCTCAATGGCATTGTTGAGCAAGACGCGCACACCAGCCTGCTGATGGCGCTGCAAAAGATAGCGTTGCACGGGCGGCGGCGCATTGCGGCCCATGACGGTTGCTGCCAGTTCAATCACTGTCACCTTACAACCGCGCTGCGTGGCGCTGGCAGCCAGTTCCAGACCAATAGTTCCGGCACCGACAATCACGACTGACCCTTCGGGCTGCAGAACTTCTCGCAGTCTGGCGGCATCACCGGCATGGCGCAGGGTAAAGCAGCGTTCTCCCAGTGCATCAAGTAACGGCAGTGGTCGGGCTGCCGCGCCCGTTGCTATAAAAAGCTGATCCCAGTGCCAGCTTTCGCCGTTGGCTAACACTAACTGCCGTGTGTCGCGTCCCAATGTTTTGATGGTTACGCCAGAATGCAGATGAACGTTGTTTTCCTGCCACCAGATAGCGGGTAACACGGGCTGCAAGTGCGGGGAATCCTCCAGTAACATGGTTTTCGAGAGCGGTGGTCGTTCATAAGGAAGATGTTGCTCATCGGAAAACAGGTGCAGCTCACCGGTGAACCCTTGCTGGCGTAGCGAGGCCGCAGCCATTGACGCTGCTTGCCCGCCACCGACAATAATGATCGTTTTTTCTTTCATCGTGCTTCCTTAAAGATCCAGCCCAGCCGCTACGTGGCGAATGCCGCGAATCGCTAAACCCGCATCAGCGTTGATCATCACCCCGCTTAATGCGCGATTATTGCGCCGCGATGCCAACATCACATACGGACCCGTAAAATCCGCCGGTTGCGGGAAAAATTGCAGCGGTAAAATGGCGGCAATTTTCTCCGGCGTCAGAGACTGCATTATCGATGTTTCACTTTGCCCCAACGCCTGTGGGCCGCGCAGATCGCTGGCCATACCGCACGGGCCGACGCCATTCACCCGTACTTTCGGTGCCAGTTCATAAGCCAGTTGGCGAATAAGCCCGGTTGCGGCATGTTTACTGGCGGTGTACAGCGGGCCACCGCCGCCGGGGTACCAGGCGGCATTTGACAGTGTGAAAATTATGCTGCCTTCACTGGCGATTAACGCCGGAGCGCAGGCTTTTGCGCCCAGCAGATAACCGAGTACGTTGACGTTAAACAGTTCATGGAAGCCGGTTTCCAGCGCCTCCGCCGGGGTATTAACCAGTGAGGCATTGTGATCCCAGATGCCCGCATTGCCGATAAAACAATCCAGCTTGCCGGAACGGGTCAGGATCTGATCGACCGCGCGTTGATAATCGGCATAACAGGTCACGTTACCTTCCACCGCCAGAATATGTTCGCCAAATCGCTGACGCAGACTGGCGACCTTTGCCGCCGACAGTTCCAGCGTGGCAACCTGCGCGCCTTCCTCGATAAATCGCTCGACCAGCGCCAGGCCTAATCCCGAGCCGCCGCCGGTAATAAAAATGGATTCGTTGTGCAGATCGCTCATGGCTGCGCCCCCGGTAAGTCGATGAAGATGTCACCACCTTCAACGTGTACTGGATAAGTGGTTAGCGGATCGGTGGCGGGCAGGCATAACGCTTTCCCCGTTTTCAGGCAAAAACTGGCGGCGTGCAGTGGGCATTCCACCGTTGCGTCATCTTCCAGATACCCTTCTGACATCGACGCATTACCATGGCTGCAACGATCGTTAATGGCATAAAACTCGCCGCCGACGTTGAACAGGGCGATGACGGGTGAGGTATCGATCCGGAGAGACTCACCCTCCGGCACATCCGCAACGGGACACGCATAAATTCGATTCATCAGAACAGTACACTCAGGTTATGGGAGGAGATGACCGCTTGATCCAGGACGATATCCCGTTCCAGCAAGCGCCAGTTCCCGTCTTCCAGACGGCGAACTTTGTCGAAACGCGTTCCAACATAGAACGTTTCATCGCGCTCTTTTTGAGCCCGGTAGAGCAAATAATTCACCCGCACGGCAAATACGTTTGGTATGTCGGTTTCGCTTACCTGGCAGTTGCTGATTAAGTGGCGGGTGCGTGACGGCGGTTCTTCCGCCCAGGCCATGCCCGTTTCCAGACGGGCGATTCGCCGCTCCAGCTGGTCTTTGGTGTCATTAAAAATCCAGGTTGTCGGGGGCTGGACGCCTTTGCGGCGGTCGCGTGTTTGCGCGTTAACCGTGGTGCGCATGGTGTAACGAATTTCTTCGTCGAGCTGTGCCAGCCAGTCACGAAATTTCCAGTCATCCAGTAAGCTGGCTTCGTGAAAGAGAAACTGACTAATACGGTGATGTAACTCCAGCGAAACTAAGGCACTCATTTCATCACCTCCTGCTGGTAAGCGGCGGTTTTATCGAGCACGTCCTGCCAGCTTTCGCTGCTCAGGAGATCGGCCCAGCGTTGGTACATTCCACGTGCGGCCGTTTCTGAGAAGATATAGTTAGTAATACCTGGAATGCCGTCGTCGCGACGTTTTTCCTGACCGAGCCCCATCTCCAGACACAGTTTGCTGTTGCGGGCGCGGTGACCTTTCAGCAATTTCTGGATTTCACACCAGTTCTCCGAGTCATCCTGCTCGAGAAAACCAGCCGGACCAAAAGCGCGGGTGGCGCTGTTTTCAAAAGCGGCTTTAACTTCATCGGAGGCGGCTTTGTCGGTGATACAGAACGCCCACACTTCTACCTGGTCGGGGCCGCGCGGATGCCAGACGCGGAGCGTGGCAGTGCCGTTGAGCCAGGAAAGTGTCGGGAAGATGTTGTTATGACCTGCCAGGCGCAGGGCGCGAACTTCACCTAAACGTTGTTCCGCCTCGGCGTAGGTTTCGCGGTAATAGCTGGAAACTGCGCCATCAACCCAGACATTAGCATCCGGTTTTTCAGTAAAGAAGAAGCCGCTGCCGTGACCGTCCTGACCAAATTGCAGGGCATCTTTAGCGGTTTCCCATACCGGGCGAGCGGTTTGTCCATCGCCGAGGCGTTTATCACTGCCATCATCTTTTGCTCCTAATACCTGAACGGCAGAAGCGTGGCTGAACAGAGCGTGATATTGGTCGCTGGCGAATTGCTCCGCCGGGAATTTCCAGTTGCAGTTGATAACCCATTTCTGTACACCGCCGACAATTTCGGTGCCGCCTTCGCGACGATCCAGCATGCCATCCAGATACCAGGCAATGTCACCAAGGTAATCACGCAGGCCCGGTGCAGTGGTGTCCCAGTTGCCAAAAATCAACCCTTTATAACTTTCTACGCAGGGAACTTCGTTTAATCCCCAGTGGGATTTACACAGACCTTGCGGGTAGGCGCGAGATTCCAGCGGTACGTCGATCAATTCGCCGTTAATGCCGTAAGACCAGCCGTGATATGGGCAAGTGAAGGCGCGAGTATTGCCGCAATCGGCATAGCTCACGCGCATGGCCCGGTGGCGGCACTGGTTGAGAAACGCCTTAATGCTGCCGTCTTTCTGGCGCACCACGACAACCGCATCTTCCCCCATGTAGGTGTTAAAGAAATCACCAGGTTTTGGGATCTGGCTTTCATGGGCGAGAAATAGCCAGCAACGACCGAAAATGCGCTCAAGCTCCAGTTGGTAAATGTCCGGGTCGGTATAAATACGTGGAGTGACCCGACCGTTTTGGGTGTCAATCAGTTGGTAAATGTTCAAATCTGAGGGGGTGGTCATATTTTTTAATCCTGAAAGATAAGATGTATTGACCTTCTATTTTTGTGCCATAAGGATGTTGCTGGTTGGTTGCTTATATGTGAAATAGTTAATTTCTACCAACTGATACGTTTTTTCGATAACAAGGGGAAGGTGATGGAACTACGGCATTTACGCTATTTCGTCGCAGTAGCTCAGGCGCTGAACTTCACTCGTGCGGCGGAAAAACTGCATACATCACAACCTTCGTTAAGCAGCCAGATCCGCGATCTCGAAAACTGTGTCGGTGTTCCGTTACTGGTGAGGGATAAGCGCAAAGTCGCGTTGACGGCGGCGGGAGAATGTTTTCTCCAGGACGCGCAGGCGATTCTCGAACAAGCGGAAAATGCCAAACAACGGGCGCGGAAAATTGTTCAGGAAGATAAGCATTTGACTATCGGTTTTGTGCCATCGGCGGAAGTGAATTTACTGCCAAAAGTATTGCCCATGTTCCGACTGAAGCAGCCAGAAACCTTGATTGAGCTGGTGAGTTTAATTACCACGGAACAGGAAGAAAAAATTCGCCGTGGTGAACTGGACGTCGGCTTAATGCGCCATCCTGTTTATAGCCCGGAGATTGATTATCTGGAACTTTTTGACGAACCATTAGTGGTGGTTTTGCCGGTTGATCATCCTTTAGCACAAGAAAAAGAGATTACCGCCGCGCAGCTTAATGGCGTTAATTTCGTCAGTACCGATCCGGCGTATTCCGGCTCGCTTGCACCGATTGTTAAAACCTGGTTTGCGCAAGAAAACAGCCAGCCAAATATTGTGCAGGTGGCAACTAATATTCTGGTGACCATGAATCTGGTGGGGATGGGGTTGGGCGTCACTTTGATACCCGGTTATATGAATAATTTTAATACCGGGCAGGTTGTTTTTCGGCCAATTGCCGGAAATGTGCCTTCCATTGCTTTACTGATGGCGTGGAAGAAAGGGGGGATGAAACCGGCGTTACGTGATTTCATCGCCATTGTGCAGGAACGTTTGGCAAGCGTAACGGCATAATTACGCATTATTTTTGCAAGATACGTCGCAGGTCGCATCTTTTTGTCATTTCCTGATATGCATGACAATCGGCGGGAAGCGGACTCGAATTTTCTTATTTTTCAACTTGCACCAACATTCGATTAACTCCAGACTAACGCCTCCTGACGGGAGGGACTCATGGTTTTGCAATCCACGCGCTGGTTGGCGCTCGGTTATTTCACATACTTTTTTAGCTACGGTATTTTTCTACCTTTCTGGAGCGTCTGGCTTAAGGGAATTGGCTTAACGCCAGAAACCATCGGCCTGTTGTTGGGGGCCGGGCTGGTTGCCCGTTTTCTCGGTAGTTTGATAATTGCGCCTCGCGTCAGCGATCCTTCTCGCCTGATTTCTGCGCTGCGTGTGCTGGCGTTGCTGACGCTACTCTTTGCCATCGCCTTCTGGGCGGGTGCGCACGTGGCGTGGTTGATGGTGGTGATGGTTGGTTTTAACCTCTTTTTCTCACCGCTGGTACCGTTGACCGATGCACTGGCGAATACGTGGCAAAAGCAGTTCCCGCTTGATTATGGCAAAGTGCGACTTTGGGGCTCGGTGGCGTTTGTCATTGGCTCGGCGCTGACGGGCAAACTGGTCACTATGTTTGATTATCGGGTGATCCTCGCGCTGTTGACGTTGGGCGTGGCATCCATGCTGCTCGGCTTTCTTATCCGTCCGACGATTCAGCCACAGGGGGCAAGCCGTCAGCAGGAGAGCACGGGGTGGCCAGCGTGGCTGGCGCTGGTCCGCCAGAACTGGCGTTTTCTGGCCTGCGTTTGTTTATTGCAGGGGGCGCATGCGGCCTATTACGGTTTTAGCGCCATTTACTGGCAGGCAGCTGGCTACTCGGCTTCGGCGGTGGGCTATTTGTGGTCGCTGGGCGTGGTGGCGGAAGTCATTATCTTTGCGCTGAGTAATAAGCTTTTCCGCCGTTGTAGCGCCCGTGACATGTTGCTGATCTCGGCGGTATGCGGGGTAGTACGTTGGGGCATTATGGGGGCAACCACTGAGTTGCCGTGGTTGATTATGGTGCAAGTTCTGCATTGCGGCACCTTTACGGTGTGCCATCTGGCCGCTATGCGCTACATTGCCGCTCGTCAGGGAAGTGAGGTTATCCGCTTGCAGGCAGTTTATTCTGCCGTCGCGATGGGCGGCAGTATCGCCATCATGACCGTCTTCGCCGGTTTCCTGTATCAATATCTGGGGCATGGCGTGTTCTGGGTGATGGCATTGGTGGCGTTTCCGGCAGTGTTTTTGCGCCCGAAAGTCGTTCCCTCATGCTGATTCAAGTATTTTGCGGATCTGTTCCTGTTGATGTGCCGTCAGGGTCAGATCCGTATAAATAAGCGGTGGTGAAAAAAGCGGTAGTGGCATGGTATAAGGCGCAATAATAAGCGCGGTGTTGCGCGGCGCGCCAATCTGCAAAAATGTCTTCACAGACATGTGTTTAATATTGAGCGGCAGTATCGTTAGCTCACGCAATTGCAGCTCAATATTCGCTTCTCGTTCGCTGTCATTGCCCGTCAACAAAATAATCTGTTTTTCGTGAATTTCATTTGCCTGCATCAGCCATGCACCGAAAATCACTGCCACCAGACAACTTTCTTCATCGGAAAGACTGACGTTGTACTCATTTTCAAACCCGACCAGCGCTTCGCGGGTGGTGTGCACGAGCCGTGGATAAAGTCGACGGAACTCTTCCGGTAAAGTGTTATCAATGCCGATAGAAAACAAACAGCGGTTTAACGCCTGGGCGAGGTGAGTATAAAGCTGATAGCACAACCCCTGTTCATCATAGAAACGGACGTTACTCAACTGCCGAAAATGCTGTACCAGACGGTTAATTGACAGGCGCAACTGTTTGCCATGCTGATGGGTGTCTCGCAGTGGATCGGGAACCCGCAACAGGGAAAAAAGTAATGCCATAAATAGTGGCTCATCAGTGGGGACAGGTTGACGCGCCCGCCGTTGCCAGTGGCGGCCAATTTCCTGTGCAACCTGAAATTCAATGCAAGATTCCAACCAGTGACGTTGCAGCGGGTTAAACAGGGGCGAGATTCCGGCATGGTGTTGCAATAAGCAATATTGCAGATACAAACACAGGAAATGAACATCACGCGCATCAAAGTGTTTTTGCAGCCTTCGCGAGCAGAGATTAACTAACGCCAGTAGATTGGTGTCGTCATAAAAATTACGAGCAATCCCCCGACGCTTTAGCTCCCCCTTTAACGCGGGCGTAAAATGGCTGCTGATAAATGACGGACAAAGGCGAAAAGCGCGTCGTAGCCAATGAAATAAACATAAGCGTTGGTTAAGTATTGTACCTTCAATCCGGTAGCTCCCGTCATATCCAGTTGTAATGGTGAGTTGATGATAGCGCTGGATCTCCCGTCCTGTTTCGCTGATATCGCGACCCACCATTTCATCATCCACACCATTAATCTCGCTGAAAGTTGCCGTGGTGGCGCTCAACCCCGGCTGGAACAGCGTCAGCAATACCTGGCAACGGCGCTGGGGAGCTGAAAGTACAGATGGTGGGGCAAGTGTAGGTATCATCTGTAGATCTCCCATAAGCATAATTTATAAGAATAGCTAAAGTTTGCTTAGGGATACGGTGAATGGAATGCTATTAATCAGAAATGATGACAAACATCACAGAATTTTTATCGATATAAACACTTTTTGGCAGTTTAATGCCATCCCATAAGGTGATTTCTTGCTGTTTTATCTGGTTTCGACCATAAGGTTAATTCTGTGGATTCAATGCGCTAAGGATAAAGTCCACCATCTGCTCGCGATAAACGTCTCCGTGACGATCGGAAAAGGCATCAAGATGTTCGCCATCGGGGATCAAAATCAGGCGTTTTGGCTCTTTCGCCAGGGCAAATAATTTCTCGCTATGCTGCCATGGAATGACATGATCAGCTTTGCCGTGAATCAGTAAAAGCGGGATCGGGCTGACGCTGGCGATGTAATTTTCGCCGCTGTAACTCTCATCAAGTAAGTAGCCGCTGCCGGGTATCATCTGGTTGGCGATGGTCGAATAAGAGGCAAATGTGGAGTCGAGGATCACCGCACGTATGCCCTCGCGATCTCCTAACCCAATAACGTCAAGAATATTCGCCCCGCCAATACTCTGCCCGAACAGCACCAGCCGCTTGGGGTTTACATCGCTACGATGGCGTACCACATTAATGGCACTTTGCGTATCGTCCAGTAATCCGGCTTGTGATGGCATGCCTTTAGATTTACCAAACCCGCGATAATCAAACATAAAAACATTGAAATTATGTTCTGGTAACCAACTGACCAGCGGCCAGTGGGCGGACATATTCCCGGCATTGCCATGAGCATGAATGATGGTTGCGATGGCGTTGTCAGCGGGGCCCGTCGAAGAAGGAATAAACCAGCCTTGCAGACGAGTACCGTCCTTAGCCGTAAATTCGACGGATTCCGCCGACCAGGGGTCGGGACCGTAAATTTTATCGTCAGGATAATAGAAGAAGTTGATGGCAACGCGCGGCACTAAATAAACGCAGAAGGCAACAACAAAGAGAATAAACAGAATTTTGAGAACGCGTTTGTTCACTGGCAGCGCCATAACCTTTCCTTGCGACTTCTTTATCATCCATTAATCGGGGAAAGATGGTGGGAGAGTGACGAAAGAAAGTAAAGCGGTGAGGAAGTATTTCGGAATAGCGCCTGAAAGGCGAGGGCGGGTGAGTGATATCACCCGCCAGAGTCATTAACGCTTCAGAGCGTCGCTTAACTCATCACGCATGTTCGCAAGCATGGCTTTAACAACGCGCGGGTTACCAGCAACGATGTTACCGGTCAGCATATAGTTATGACCACCGGTGAAGTCGCTGACGATGCCGCCCGCTTCACGAACCAGCAGCTCGCCTGCCGCGAAATCCCACGGGCGCAGACCGATTTCAAAGAAACCGTCAACACGGCCCGCAGCAACGTAAGCCAGATCCAGCGCCGCAGAACCGGTACGACGGAAGTCTGCACATTCGTTGAACAGTTTGCCGACGATGTTGATGTAGGTGGTGGCGTACTGTTTTGCTTTGAACGGGAAGCCGGTCGCCAGAATAGTACCGTCGAGATCGCGAGCGGTGCTGCCGCGCAGACGGTAGCCGTTCAGCTGTGCGCCCTGACCGCGAGTGGCGGTGAACAGTTCGTTACGCATAGGATCGTAAACCACAGCAACTTCGGTGCGGCCTTTGATACGAACGGCGATAGATACCGCGAAGTGCGGCAGACGTTTGATAAAGTTGGTAGTGCCATCCAGTGGATCGATAACCCATTGAACATCCTGATCAGTACCTTCAAGTTCACCGCTTTCTTCGGTGATGATGGTGTGCTGTGGGTAAGATTTACGAATCGTGTCGATAATCACCGCTTCGGCAGCTTTATCTACG
The DNA here is from genome assembly GCF_004212325.1 of Escherichia sp. E13S3. Taxonomy (NCBI): domain Bacteria; kingdom Pseudomonadati; phylum Pseudomonadota; class Gammaproteobacteria; order Enterobacterales; family Enterobacteriaceae; genus Escherichia; species Escherichia sp. E13S3. Next base: position 27,682 of record NZ_RHJR01000006.1, on the reverse strand, counting down.
TTGGTCACGAAATCGTTACTGCCTTTCTGGCTCGCTTCTACAGCGTCCGGGGTTTCATAGTTTTTGGCAATTAAATTACCCGCCTTGCGCGCTGCGCGCACGGCGATGTTCAGCATCGGATGCATCGGTCTCTCTCACTGGATGTTAAAGAACGGGAAAACGGCGCAGAGTATAGCAGCGAGATCGGCATCTGTCTTCGTTTTATGTTAAGATGCGCGAATAATCTTTAGACGAAGAAAGACAATGCTGCAAAATATTCGAATTGTGCTGGTGGAGACGTCACACACCGGCAATATGGGTTCTGTTGCCCGTGCCATGAAAACAATGGGATTAACCAATCTGTGGCTGGTTAATCCACTGGTGAAACCCGACTCCCAGGCGATTGCCCTGGCGGCAGGCGCCAGCGATGTGATTGGTAATGCTCACATCGTCGATACGCTCGACGAAGCATTAGCCGGTTGTAGCCTGGTGGTTGGCACCAGTGCACGTTCTCGCACGTTGCCGTGGCCGATGCTCGACCCGCGCGAATGCGGTCTGAAAAGCGTCGCTGAAGCGGCAAATACCCCGGTGGCGCTGGTTTTTGGTCGCGAACGTGTCGGCCTGACCAATGAAGAGTTGCAGAAGTGCCATTATCATGTCGCGATTGCCGCTAACCCGGAATACAGCTCGCTGAACCTGGCGATGGCGGTTCAGGTTATTGCCTATGAAGTGCGCATGGCCTGGCTGGCAACGCAGGAAAATGGCGAGCAGGTCGAGCATGAAGAGACGCCGTATCCGCTGGTCGATGATCTGGAGCGTTTTTATGGTCATCTCGAACAAACGCTGCTGGCAACCGGTTTTATCCGTGAAAACCATCCGGGGCAGGTGATGAATAAATTGCGCCGTCTGTTTACCCGTGCGCGCCCGGAAAGCCAGGAATTGAATATCCTGCGCGGGATTCTGGCTTCTATAGAGCAGCAGAATAAAGGTAACAAGGCCGAATAACAGTGATTGCCTGATGCGACGCTTAACGCGTCTTATCAGGCCTGGAAGTGCACGTAATCGTGGGTCGGATAAGGCGTTCACGCCGCATCTGACAACAGGTACAAACGCCACGATAAAAAATGGCACTGAAGGTTAAATACCTGACTAAATCAGTCAAGTAAATAGTTGACCAAATTACTCGGGAATGTCAGACTTGACCCTGCTATGCAATACCCCCACTTTTACAATAAAAACCCCGGGCAGGGGCGAGTTTGAGGTGAAGTAAGACATGAGACTGACATCTAAAGGGCGCTATGCCGTGACCGCAATGCTTGACGTTGCGCTCAACTCCGAAGCAGGCCCGGTACCGTTGGCTGATATTTCCGAACGACAGGGAATTTCCCTTTCTTATCTGGAACAACTGTTTTCCCGTCTGCGTAAAAATGGTCTGGTTTCCAGCGTACGTGGACCAGGCGGTGGTTATCTGTTAGGCAAAGACGCCAGCAGCATTGCCGTTGGCGAAGTGATTAGCGCCGTTGACGAATCTGTAGATGCCACCCGTTGTCAGGGTAAAGGCGGCTGTCAGGGCGGGGATAAATGCCTGACCCACGCGCTGTGGCGTGATTTGAGCGACCGTCTCACCGGTTTTCTCAACAACATTACTTTAGGCGAACTGGTTAATAACCAGGAAGTGTTGGATGTGTCTGGTCGTCAGCATACTCACGACGCGCCACGCAGCAATCGTAACGATGCAATTGATGTTAAGTTGCGCGCATAAAAGATAAAAAGTATTCAGAATCAGGCCGGGGCGTATCGCGCTCCGTAAACACGGTCGTACATCCAGCCGGTAGCCTGGTTCCTTGCATTGAGTGATGTACGGAGTTTATAGAGCAATGAAATTACCGATTTATCTCGACTACTCCGCAACCACGCCGGTGGACCCGCGTGTTGCCGAGAAAATGATGCAGTTTATGACGATGGACGGAACCTTTGGTAACCCGGCCTCCCGTTCTCACCGTTTCGGCTGGCAGGCTGAAGAAGCGGTAGATATCGCCCGTAATCAGATTGCCGATCTGGTCGGCGCTGACCCGCGTGAAATCGTCTTTACCTCTGGTGCAACCGAATCTGACAACCTGGCGATCAAAGGTGCAGCCAACTTTTATCAGAAAAAAGGCAAGCACATCATCACCAGCAAAACCGAACACAAAGCGGTACTGGATACCTGCCGTCAGCTGGAGCGCGAAGGTTTTGAAGTCACCTACCTGGCACCGCAGCGTAACGGCATTATCGACCTGAAAGAACTTGAAGCAGCGATGCGTGACGACACCATCCTTGTTTCTATCATGCACGTGAATAACGAAATCGGCGTGGTGCAGGATATCGCGGCTATCGGCGAAATGTGCCGTGCTCGTGGCATTATCTATCACGTTGATGCAACCCAGAGCGTGGGCAAACTGCCTATCGATCTGAGCCAGTTGAAAGTTGACCTGATGTCTTTCTCCGGCCACAAAATTTATGGCCCGAAAGGTATCGGTGCGCTGTATGTGCGTCGTAAACCACGCGTACGCATCGAAGCGCAAATGCACGGCGGCGGTCACGAGCGCGGTATGCGTTCCGGCACTCTGCCTGTTCACCAGATCGTCGGTATGGGCGAAGCCTATCGCATCGCAAAAGACGAGATGGCGACCGAGATGGAACGTCTGCGCGGCCTGCGTAACCGTCTGTGGAACGGCATCAAAGATATCGAAGAAGTTTACCTGAACGGTGACCTGGAACACGGTGCGCCGAACATTCTCAACGTCAGCTTCAACTACGTTGAAGGTGAGTCGCTGATTATGGCGCTGAAAGACCTCGCAGTTTCTTCAGGTTCCGCCTGTACGTCAGCAAGCCTCGAACCGTCCTACGTGCTGCGCGCGCTGGGGCTGAACGACGAGCTGGCACATAGCTCTATCCGTTTCTCTTTAGGTCGTTTTACTACTGAAGAAGAGATCGACTACACCATCGAGTTAGTTCGTAAATCCATCGGTCGTCTGCGTGACCTTTCTCCGCTGTGGGAAATGTACAAGCAGGGCGTGGATCTGAACAGCATCGAATGGGCTCATCATTAATCGGTATCGGAATCAGGAGAATTTATAATGGCTTACAGCGAAAAAGTTATCGACCATTACGAGAATCCGCGTAACGTGGGTTCCTTTGACAACAACGACGAGAACGTCGGCAGCGGCATGGTGGGTGCACCGGCCTGTGGCGACGTGATGAAGTTGCAGATTAAAGTCAACGATGAAGGTATCATTGAAGACGCGCGTTTTAAAACTTACGGCTGCGGTTCTGCTATCGCTTCCAGCTCCCTGGTCACCGAATGGGTGAAAGGGAAGTCTCTCGACGAAGCGCAGGCGATCAAAAACACCGATATTGCTGAAGAACTTGAACTGCCGCCGGTGAAAATTCACTGTTCTATTCTGGCAGAAGACGCGATCAAAGCCGCCATTGCGGACTATAAAAGCAAACGTGAAGCAAAATAAGAGTTGAGGTTTGGTTATGTCGATTACACTGAGCGACAGTGCAGCAGCGCGAGTAAATACCTTTCTGGCTAACCGCGGCAAAGGGTTTGGCCTGCGTCTGGGCGTGAGAACCTCCGGATGTTCAGGTATGGCTTATGTACTGGAATTTGTTGACGAACCGACGCCGGAAGACATCGTGTTTGAAGACAAAGGCGTGAAAGTCGTGGTCGATGGCAAAAGCCTGCAATTTCTGGACGGTACGCAGCTGGACTTCGTAAAAGAAGGCCTGAACGAAGGGTTTAAATTCACCAACCCGAACGTTAAAGATGAGTGTGGTTGCGGCGAAAGCTTCCACGTCTAATGCGCATACCGATAACCCCACCGTGGTCGCCTGCGCGTGGGGTTTGTTTTACCTGATTCGCCGTTATCGCGGCGGATCGCAGCCCTGAGAATGTTATGGATTACTTCACCCTCTTTGGCTTGCCTGCCCGTTATCAACTCGATACCCAGGCACTGAGCCTGCGTTTTCAGGATCTACAACGTCAGTATCATCCTGATAAATTCGCCAGCGGAAGCCAGGCGGAACAACTCGCCGCCGTACAGCAATCTGCAACCATTAACCAGGCCTGGCAAACGCTGCGTCATCCGTTAATGCGCGCGGAATATTTGCTTTCTTTGCACGGTTTTGATCTCGCCAGCGAGCAGCATACTGTGCGCGACACCGCGTTCCTGATGGAACAGCTGGAGCTGCGCGAAGAACTGGACGAGATCGAACAGGCGAAAGATGAAGCGCGGCTGGAAAGCTTTATCAAACGTGTGAAAAAGATGTTTGATACCCGCCATCAGTTGATGGTTGAACAGTTAGACAACGAGACGTGGGACGCGGCGGCGGATACCGTGCGTAAGCTGCGTTTTCTCGATAAACTGCGAAGCAGTGCCGAACAACTCGAAGAAAAACTGCTCGATTTTTAATTTCTGGAAGCTAAACATGGCCTTATTACAAATTAGTGAACCTGGTTTGAGTGCTGCGCCGCATCAGCGTCGTCTGGCGGCCGGTATTGACCTGGGCACAACCAACTCGCTGGTGGCGACAGTGCGCAGCGGTCAGGCCGAAACGTTAGCCGACCATGAAGGCCGCCACCTGCTGCCGTCTGTTGTTCACTATCAACAGCAAGGGCATTCGGTGGGTTATGACGCGCGTACTAACGCAGCGCTTGACACCGCCAACACCATTAGTTCTGTTAAACGCCTGATGGGGCGCTCGCTGGCTGATATCCAGCAACGCTATCCGCATCTGCCTTATCAATTCCAGGCCAGCGAAAACGGCCTGCCGATGATTGAAACGGCGGCGGGGCTGCTGAACCCGGTGCGCGTTTCGGCGGACATCCTCAAAGCACTGGCGGCGCGGGCAACTGAAGCCCTGGCAGGCGAGCTGGATGGTGTAGTTATCACCGTTCCGGCGTACTTTGACGATGCCCAGCGTCAGGGCACCAAAGACGCGGCGCGTCTGGCGGGCCTTCACGTCCTGCGCTTACTTAACGAACCGACCGCTGCGGCTATCGCCTACGGGCTGGATTCCGGCCAGGAAGGCGTGATCGCTGTTTATGACCTCGGCGGCGGGACGTTTGATATTTCCATTCTGCGCTTAAGTCGCGGTGTGTTTGAAGTGCTGGCGACCGGCGGTGATTCCGCGCTCGGTGGCGATGATTTCGACCATCTGCTGGCGGATTATATTCGCGAGCAGGCGGGCATTCCTGATCGTAGCGATAACCGCGTTCAGCGTGAACTGCTGGATGCCGCCATTGCAGCCAAAATCGCGCTGAGCGATGCGGACTCCGTGACCGTGAATGTTGCGGGCTGGCAGGGCGAAATCAGCCGTGAACAATTCAATGAACTGATCGCGCCACTGGTAAAACGAACCTTACTGGCCTGTCGTCGTGCGCTGAAAGACGCTGGCGTAGAAGCTGATGAAGTGCTGGAAGTGGTGATGGTTGGCGGTTCTACTCGCGTGCCGCTGGTGCGTGAACGTGTAGGCGAATTTTTCGGTCGTCCACCGCTGACTTCCATCGACCCGGATAAAGTCGTCGCTATTGGCGCGGCGATTCAGGCGGATATTTTGGTGGGTAACAAACCGGACAGCGAAATGCTGTTGCTGGATGTGATCCCGCTGTCGCTGGGCCTCGAGACTATGGGCGGCCTGGTGGAGAAAGTGATCCCGCGTAATACCACGATTCCGGTGGCCCGCGCCCAGGATTTCACCACCTTTAAAGATGGTCAGACGGCGATGTCTATCCATGTAATGCAGGGTGAGCGCGAACTGGTGCAGGACTGCCGCTCGCTGGCGCGTTTTGCGCTGCGTGGTATCCCGGCGTTACCGGCTGGCGGAGCGCATATTCGCGTGACGTTCCAGGTCGATGCCGACGGTCTTTTGAGCGTGACGGCGATGGAGAAATCCACCGGCGTTGAGGCGTCTATTCAGGTCAAACCTTCTTATGGCCTGACCGACAGCGAAATCGCCTCGATGATCAAAGACTCAATGAGCTATGCCGAGCAGGACGTAAAAGCCCGTATGCTGGCAGAACAAAAAGTAGAAGCGGCGCGTGTGCTGGAAAGTTTGCATGGCGCGCTGGCTGCTGATGCCGCGCTGTTAAGTGCCGCAGAGCGTCAGGTTATTGACGATGCTGCCGCTCACCTGAGTGAAGTGGCGCAGGGCGATGATGTTGACGCCATCGAACAAGCGATTAAAAACGTAGACAAACAAACCCAGGATTTCGCCGCTCGCCGCATGGACCTGTCGGTTCGTCGTGCGCTGAAAGGCCATTCCGTGGACGAGGTTTAATATGCCAAAGATTGTTATTTTGCCTCATCAGGATCTCTGTCCTGATGGCGCTGTTCTGGAAGCGAATAGCGGTGAAACCATTCTCGACGCAGCTCTGCGTAACGGTATCGAGATTGAACACGCCTGTGAAAAATCCTGTGCTTGCACCACCTGCCACTGCATCGTTCGTGAAGGTTTTGACTCACTGCCGGAAAGCTCAGAGCAGGAAGACGACATGCTGGACAAAGCCTGGGGGCTGGAGCCGGAAAGCCGTTTAAGCTGCCAGGCGCGCGTTACCGACGAAGATTTAGTGGTCGAAATCCCGCGTTACACTATCAACCATGCGCGTGAGCATTAACAGAGGTTAGTATGGGACTTAAGTGGACCGATAGCCGCGAAATTGGCGAAGCACTGTACGATGCGTATCCCGATCTTGATCCGAAAACGGTTCGATTCACCGATATGCATCAGTGGATTTGCGATCTGGAAGACTTCGATGATGATCCGCAGGCATCCAACGAGAAAATCCTCGAAGCGATTTTGTTAGTCTGGCTGGACGAAGCTGAGTAATTTCCGCGTCATGCTTCACGCCGCAGATGCGTTGGCTGCGCTCGTTCACCCCAGTCACATAGTTATCTATGCTCCTGGGGCTTCACTCACTTGCCGCCTTCCTGCAACGCGAATCATTTAGCGGAAAAATCCTGGGGCTGCCAACTGGCGGCCCTTTTACAAATAAGGATAACTAAAATGACAGAAGCGATGAAAATTACCCTCTCTACCCAACCTGCCGACGCGCGCTGGGGAGAAAAAGCAACTTACAGCATTAATAATGATGGCATTACCCTGCATTTGAACGGGGCGGACGATCTGGGGCTGATCCAGCGTGCGGCGCGCAAGATTGACGGTCTGGGCATCAAGCATGTTCAGTTAAGCGGTGAAGGCTGGGATGCAGATCGCTGCTGGGCATTCTGGCAAGGTTACAAAGCTCCGAAAGGCACGCGCAAAGTGGAGTGGCCGGATCTGGACGATGCCCAACGCCAGGAACTGGATAACCGCCTGATGATCATCGACTGGGTGCGTGACACCATCAACGCACCGGCGGAAGAACTGGGGCCATCGCAACTGGCACAGCGTGCTGTTGATCTGATCAGCAACATCGCAGGCGATCGTGTGACTTACCGGATCACCAAAGGCGAAGATCTGCGCGAGCAAGGTTATATGGGGCTGCACACCGTCGGACGCGGTTCAGAACGTTCTCCGGTATTGCTGGCGCTGGATTACAACCCAACTGGCGATAAAGAAGCGCCGGTGTACGCGTGCCTGGTAGGTAAAGGCATCACCTTTGATTCCGGCGGCTACAGCATCAAACAGACCGCGTTTATGGACTCGATGAAGTCGGACATGGGCGGCGCGGCAACGGTTACCGGGGCGCTGGCGTTTGCCATTACGCGCGGACTGAACAAGCGCGTGAAGCTGTACCTCTGCTGTGCGGATAACCTGATCAGCGGAAATGCGTTCAAACTGGGCGATATCATCACCTATCGCAACGGTAAAAAAGTCGAAGTGATGAACACTGATGCCGAAGGGCGTCTGGTGCTGGCCGATGGCCTGATTGATGCCAGTGCGCAGAAACCGGAACTGATCATTGATGCGGCGACCCTCACCGGGGCGGCGAAAACCGCGCTGGGTAATGATTATCACGCGCTGTTCAGTTTTGACGATGCGCTGGCCGGTCGCTTACTGGCGAGTGCCGCGCAGGAGAACGAACCGTTCTGGCGTCTGCCGTTGGCGGAGTTCCACCGCAGCCAGCTGCCGTCTAACTTTGCCGAACTGAACAATACCGGAAGCGCGGCGTATCCGGCAGGTGCAAGTACGGCGGCGGGCTTCCTGTCGCATTTTGTTGAGAACTATCAGCAAGGCTGGCTGCATATTGACTGCTCGGCGACTTACCGTAAAGCGCCGGTTGAACAGTGGTCTGCGGGCGCGACCGGGCTGGGTGTGCGCACGATTGCTAATCTGTTAACGGCGTAAGCGCTTTATTCGGCCTACAAATTGTGCAAATTCAACAAATTGCGAATCCCTTGTAGGCCTGATAAGCGTAGTGCATCAAGCACTTGTGCCCCGAACGTTGAATGAATTGTGGTTCTTATGTCCGAAACAAAAAACGAACTTGAAGACCTGCTGGAAAAAGCAGCAACCGAACCGGCGCACCGTCCGGCCTTTTTCCGTACTCTACTGGAATCCACCGTCTGGGTGCCGGGGACGGCGGCGCAGGGCGAGGCTGTGGTTGAAGATAGCGCGCTTGATTTACAGCACTGGGAAAAAGAAGACGGCACCAGCGTCATTCCTTTTTTTACCTCGTTAGAAGCGCTTCAACAGGCGGTTGAAGACGAACAGGCATTTGTCGTAATGCCCGTGCGCACATTGTTTGAGATGACCCTTGGTGAAACGCTCTTCCTTAATGCCAAACTGCCAACCGGTAAAGAATTTATGCCGCGTGAAATCAGTTTGCTGATTGGTGAAGAAGGGAATCCGCTGAGCAGTCAGGAAGTACTGGAAGGCGGTGAATCGCTGATATTATCGGAAGTCGCAGAGCCACCAGCACAAATGATTGATTCACTCACCACCTTATTTAAAACCATTAAGCCAGTGAAGCGTGCTTTTATTTGTTCAATTAAAGAGAACGAAGAGGCACAGCCTAATTTACTTATTGGCATTGAAGCCGATGGTGATATCGAAGAAATTATTCAGGCGGCGGGAAGTGTAGCGACCGATACATTACCTGGCGATGAACCAATCGATATTTGTCAGGTGAAAAAAGGGGAAAAAGGAATTAGCCACTTTATTACCGAACATATTGCGCCATTCTATGAACGTCGCTGGGGTGGTTTTTTGCGTGACTTTAAACAGAATCGGATAATATAAAATATGCCGCCCAAAGGGCGGCATTCGGGCTTACTTGCTGCTCTGAAGGTTGTTAACCACCAGTAAATTGTTACCAGAGAGACTCCGGTTATTATTTACTTCGGAAAACAGCGCACCAGAAACAATAAGTACGATACAGAAGCACCGTATCTTCATTGTGCGGTCCATACGAAGACCGCATCACGACAGCACCACTGGCGATATTGCCGCGATAGCAAGCGCTGTGAAACACCTGCATTTACGGCCATGGAACATCCTTTCCTTAAGCCAGCGCCCGTTTGCGAGACGGCGGAAAGGGCCGTAGTGGATAATACACTGGCTGAACAAAAATTACTCTCTTTGGCTTGACAAAAAGAGAGTTACTGGCGAGTATTGCTCTGCTGTGAAGCACCTGCGTTGTTCATGCAACACAAGTCAACCTGCTGGAAAGGCCGCGAACCAGACCAGCAATAAAAAACCGCCAAATTCGGCGGTTTTTTATTGCCTGTAAAAAGCTTATTTCATTGGCTCAACCGGTAAATCTGCCCGTGCGCCCCATTCACTCCATGCGCCGTCGTACAGTTTCACGTTTGGCACATCCAGCGTTGCGAGTGCCAACAAAACCACGGCTGCCGTTACACCAGAGCCGCAGCTGACAATAATTGGTTTGTCATAGCTGACGCCGCGACCAAAAAATATCGCATCCAGTTCATCGGTCGTTTTCAGTTCGCCTTCGCGCACCAGCTCTGTCCATGGAACATTCAGCGCGCCGGGAATATGTCCGCGACGTAAACCTGGGCGAGGTTCATCAACTTCTGCGTTAAAACGTGTAGCCGGGCGGGCATCGATAATTTGTGCCGTTTTTTCATGACTTGCCAATAACACATCGGTCACTTTCACCACGGCTTCCGGGGTAAACGCGACGTTAAACTCTCCTTCCGGCAGTGCCACTGCACCTTCTTCTAACAGCAGATCATCACGTTGCCAGCCCGCTAAGCCACCGCCAAGGATTGACACTTTCTCCACACCAAAAGTGCGCAGCATCCACCACGCGCGCGGCGCAGAAAATAGGTTTCCTTCATCATAGACAATCAGATGCTTGTCCTGATTAACGCCCAGTTCACGCATCGCGACGGCGAACGTTTCCGGGCGAGGCAGCATGTGCGGAAGGGGGGATGTATGATCAGAGAGAGCTTCGATATCGAAAAATACTGCACCGGGGATATGACCGTTCAGATACTCCTGGGCAACGTTACGCTCTTCCTGCCCGGGCGGTGCCATACGAGCATCAATAATCTGAATTTCCGGGTCATCAATATGTTCGGCGAGCCAGTCGGCTCCTACAAACCATGTCGTGGACATAGGCATCTCCATTTTTGCCGGGGTTAAGTTAAATTGTCGGATGTTTGCCGAAAAGCGACAAGCAAAAGAGGCTGATTTGGCTGCCTGAGCCACATTTCTCACTAAAATTCGGATTTTGTAGATGTGATAGTGAATTACATAACGTCATTTCTCACGCATAATAATCATTCGACGTTGCTAACGGGCCATTGTGGCAGGGATGAGAGATGAAAAAGTTACGCTTAGCCGCCTGTATGTTGATGCTGGCGCTGGCAGGGTGCGACAACAACGATAACGCGCCAACTGCAGTGAAAAAAGATACGTCTTCTGAAGTTGCTAAAGAGTCATCTTCGACAAATGCGACTTCTGCGAAACTCTCCTCGCCGGCGCGACAAAAACTGGCACAACAGAGTGCGGGTAAGGCACTGACATTGCTGGATCTCTCTGAGGTACAGCTCGATGGCGCAGCCACGCTGGTACTGACTTTCTCCGTTCCTCTCGACCCGGATCAGGACTTCTCGCGTGTTATTCATGTCGTCGATAAAAAGAGCGGCAAAGTGGATGGCGCCTGGGAGTTGTCAGATAATCTCAAAGAACTGCGTTTACGCCACCTCGAACCGAAACGTGATTTGATCGTCACTATTGGCAAGGAAGTTAAGGCACTCAATAACGCAACCTTCAGTAAAGATTACGAAAAAACCATCACCACCCGCGATATCCAACCCAGCGTCGGCTTTGCCAGCCGTGGTTCGCTGCTGCCCGGAAAAGTCGTGGAAGGACTGCCAGTAATGGCGCTCAACGTTAACAATGTCGATGTTAACTTCTTCCGTGTTAAGCCGGAATCGCTGCCAGCTTTCATTAGCCAATGGGAATACCGCAATTCGCTGGCGAACTGGCAATCGGACAAACTGTTGGAGATGGCGGACCTGGTCTACACCGGACGTTTTGATCTCAATCCTGCGCGTAACACCCGCGAAAAATTATTGCTGCCGCTCGGCGATATCAAGCCGCTTCAGCAGGCGGGCGTGTATCTGGCTGTAATGAATCAGGCCGGACATTACGATTACAGTAATCCAGCCACGCTATTTACGTTAAGTGATATCGGCGTTTCAGCTCACCGTTATCACAATCGTCTGGATATCTTTACTCAAAGCCTGGAAAACGGCGCGGCCCAGCAAGGAATTGAAGTCTCGCTATTAAATGAGAAAGGGCAGACTCTGACTCAGGCGACCAGTGATTCACAGGGCCATGTGCAGTTGGAAAATGATAAAAATGCGGCGCTACTGCTGGCGCGTAAAGACGGTCAAACAACGCTGCTCGATTTAAAACTACCGGCATTGGACTTAGCGGAATTTAACATTGCTGGCGCGCCAGGCTACAGCAAACAGTTCTTTATGTTTGGCCCGCGCGATCTTTATCGCCCTGGCGAAACGGTCATCCTCAACGGCTTACTGCGTGATGCAGACGGTAAAGCTCTGCCGGATCAACCCATCAAACTGGACGTGATTAAACCTGACGGGCAGGTACTGCGTAGTGTTGTTAGCCAGCCGGAAAATGGCCTCTACCACTTTACCTGGCCGCTGGATAGCACTGTGGCAACCGGAATGTGGCATATCCGAGCCAACACTGGGGATAACCAGTATCGGATGTGGGATTTCCACGTCGAAGATTTTATGCCGGAGCGCATGGCGCTGAATCTGACCGGCGAGAAAACGCCATTAACACCAAAAGACGAAGTGAAATTCTCCGTGGTGGGGTACTACCTGTACGGTGCGCCCGCTAATGGCAATACCTTGCAGGGACAGCTTTTCTTGCGGCCGCTGCGTGAAGCGGTTTCTGCATTGCCTGGTTTCGAATTTGGCGATATTGCTGCCGAAAACCTTTCTCGCTCGCTGGATGAAGTCCAGCTGACGCTGGATGATAAAGGGCGTGGCGAAGTTTCCACTGAAAGCCAGTGGAAGGAAGTACATTCCCCATTACAGGTTATTTTCCAGGGGAGTTTGCTGGAATCTGGCGGTCGCCCCGTGACGCGCCGCGCTGAGCAGGCTATCTGGCCTGCCGATGTGCTGCCAGGGATCCGTCCGCAGTTCTCTTCAAAATCAGTTTACGATTATCGTACTGACAGCATGGTAAAACAGCCCATTGTTGATGAAGACAGTAACGCTGTTTTTGATATCGTTTATAGCGATGCGCAGGGCGTGAAAAAAGCAGTGTCGGGCTTGCAGGTGCGACTGATTCGCGAACGTCGCGATTACTACTGGAACTGGTCGGAAGATGAAGGCTGGAAGTCACAGTTTGATCAAAAAGATCTGATCGAAAATGAGCAAACGCTGGATCTGAAAGCGGACGAAACCGGCAAGGTCAGTTTTCCGGTAGAGTGGGGCGCTTATCGTCTGGAAGTCAAAGCGCCGAATGAAGCGGTCAGTAGCGTGCGTTTTTGGGCCGGATATAGCTGGCAGGACAATAGCGACGGTAGCGGCGCAGTGCGTCCGGACCGTGTCACGCTGAAACTGGATAAAGCCAGTTATCGCCCGGGCGACACCATTAAGTTGCATATCGCCGCGCCAACGGCGGGTAAAGGTTATGCGATGGTCGAGTCCAGTGAAGGGCCGCTGTGGTGGCAAGAGATTGATGTTCCGGCTCAAGGGCTGGATCTGACGATTCCGGTCGATAAAACCTGGAATCGTCATGATCTGTATTTAAGTACGCTGGTGGTGCGTCCTGGCGATAAATCTCGCTCCGCGACGCCAAAACGCGCGGTTGGTGTGTTGCATTTGCCGCTTGGTGATGAAAACCGTCGCCTCGATCTGGCGCTGGAAACACCAGCAAAAATGCGTCCCAATCAACCATTAACCGTGAAAATTAAAGCCAGCACTAAAAATGGCGAGAAGCCTAAACAGGTGAATGTGCTGGTGTCTGCCGTTGATAGTGGTGTGCTGAATATTACTGACTACGTCACGCCAGATCCGTGGCAGGCGTTCTTTGGTCAGAAACGCTATGGCGCAGACATTTACGATATTTACGGTCAGGTTATTGAAGGTCAGGGGCGTCTGGCTGCACTGCGTTTTGGTGGCGATGGTGATGAACTGAAACGCGGTGGCAAACCGCCAGTAAATCACGTCAATATTGTCGCGCAACAGGCGCTGCCGGTAACGCTCAACGAGCAGGGCGAAGGCACGGTTACATTGCCAATTGGCGATTTTAACGGTGAATTGCGCGTCATGGCGCAAGCATGGACGGCAGATGATTTCGGCAGCAACGAAAGCAAAGTGGTTGTTGCCGCACCCGTGATAGCGGAACTGAACATGCCGCGCTTTATGGCTAGCGGCGACACCTCACGTCTGACGCTGGATATCACTAATCTTACTGATAAACCGCAAAAACTTAACGTTGCTCTGACCGTCAGTGGCTTGCTTGAACTGGTGAGTAATTCCCCCGCACCTGTTGAATTAGCGCCAGGGGTGCGTACTACGCTGTTTATCCCGGTGCGTGCTCTGACGGGGTTTGGCGATGGTGAAATTCAGGCCACCATTAGCGGGTTAGCGTTACCAGGTGAAACCGTTGCCGATCAGCATAAGCAGTGGAAAATCGGCGTCCGTCCGGCATTCCCGGCACAAACGGTCAATTACGGTACGGCGTTACAGCCTGGTGAAACCTGGGCGCTCCCGGCTGATGGGTTGCAAAACTTCTCTCCTGTTACGCTGGAAGGGCAGTTGTTGTTGAGCGGCAAACCACCGCTGAACATCGCACGTTATATCAAAGAGTTAAAAGCGTATCCGTACGGCTGTCTGGAGCAAACCGCCAGCGGCCTGTTCCCGTCACTTTATACCAACGCAGCCCAGCTACAGGCGTTGGGCATCAAAGGCGACAGCGATGATAAACGCCGTACGGCAGTCGATATTGGTGTTTCTCGTTTGCTGCAAATGCAACGTGATAACGGCGGCTTTGCCCTGTGGGATAAAAACGGTGACGAAGAGTACTGGCTGACCGCCTACGTGATGGATTTCCTTGTCCGCGCAGGTGAACAGGGTTACAGCGTGCCGACAGAAGCCATTAATCGTGGAAACGAGCGTCTGCTGCGCTATTTACAAGATCCGGGCATGATGTCGATTCCGTACGCTGATAATCTTAAAGCCAGTAAGTTTGCCGTTCAGTCTTACGCTGCACTGATCCTGGCACGGCAGCAAAAAGCACCGCTGGGTGCGCTACGTGAAATCTGGGAGCGTCGTGCAGATGCGGCTTCTGGTTTACCGCTGCTGCAACTTGGCGTTGCGCTGAAAACCATGGGTGATGCGACGCGTGGTGAAGAGGCGATTGCGCTGGCGCTGAAAACGCCGCGTAACGATGAACGGAAATGGCTGGGTGATTACGGTAGCCCACTGCGCGACAACGCGTTAATGCTCTCCTTACTTGAAGAGAACAAGCTACTGCCTGATGCACAGAATGCATTGCTTAACACCCTTTCACAGCAGGCATTTGGCGAACGTTGGCTCTCGACCCAGGAAAGTAACGCGCTGTTCCTGGCTGCCCGTACGATTCAGGATTTACCGGGTAAATGGCAGGCGCAAACCTCTTTCTCAACTGAGCCGCTGACAGGCGAGAAAGCGCAAAACAGCAATCTGAATAGCGATCAACTTGCCACCTTGCAGGTGACCAACCGTGGTGACCAGCCGTTATGGCTGCGTGTGGATGCCAGCGGTTATCCGCAATCCGCACCACAACCAGCGAGCAATGTGCTGCAAATTGAGCGTCATATTCTTGGTACTGACGGTAAGAGTAAGTCTCTGGACTTGTTGCGTAGCGGCGATCTGGTGCTGGTCTGGTTGCAGGTAAAAGCCAGTGACAGCGTGCCGGATGCTTTGGTCGTTGATTTACTGCCAGCGGGCCTGGAACTGGAAAACCAGAACCTGGCTAACGGCAGCGCCAGCCTGGAGCAAAGTGGCAGCGAAGTGCAAAACCTACTCAATCAAATGCAACAAGCGAACATTAAGCATATTGAGTTTCGGGACGATCGCTTTGTGGCGGCGGTTGCTGTTGATGAATATCAGCCGGTAACGCTGGTGTATCTGGCACGGGCGGTAACGCCGGGAACGTATCAGGTTCCGCAACCGATGGTGGAATCAATGTATGTTCCCCAATGGCGGGCGACTGGCGCTACTGAAGATTTGCTGATTATCAGACCGTAAATGCCTCGTCTGTTAACCAAACGTGGCTGCTGGATAACGCTGGCAGTCACGCCCTTTATTATCATTCTGGCGGCGTGGGGGGCAGATAAACTCTGGCCTCTGCCGCTACATGAAGTTAACCCCGCACGCGTCGTCGTGGCGCAGGATGGGACGCCGCTCTGGCGCTTTGCCGATGCTGACGGCATCTGGCGTTATCCGGTAACCATCGAAGATGTTTCTCCGCGTTATCTCGAAGCACTGATCAATTACGAAGATCGCTGGTTCTGGAAGCATCCAGGCGTGAACCCATTCTCGGTGGCTCGTGCTGCCTGGCAGGATCTTACTTCTGGTCGGGTTATCTCCGGCGGCAGTACGCTCACTATGCAGGTAGCTCGCCTGCTTGATCCACATTCGAAAACCTTTGGCGGTAAAATTCGCCAGCTCTGGCGCGCATTTCAACTGGAATGGTACCTGTCTAAACGTGAAATTCTGACCTTGTATCTTAACCGCGCCCCGTTTGGCGGTACGTTACAGGGGATCGGTGCGGCAAGCTGGGCTTATCTCGGGAAATCGCCTGCAAATTTGAGCTATTCCGAGGCAGCAATGTTGGCGGTGTTACCGCAAGCGCCCAGCCGACTGCGCCCGGATCGCTGGCCGGAACGTGCCGAGGCCGCACGTAATAAAGTGCTCAAACGGATGGCTGCGCAAGGTGTGTGGTCCCGTGAGCAGGTAAAAGAATCTAGTGAAGAGCCTATCTGGCTGGCCCCCCGACAAATGCCGCAATTGGCACCGCTGTTTTCGCGCATGATGCTCGGTAAAAGGAAAAGCGACAAAATCGTTACTACGCTGGATGCAGGTCTTCAACGACGTCTGGAAGAACTGGCGCAAAACTGGAAAGGACGATTGCCGGCGCGCAGCTCACTGGCAATGATCGTGGTTGATCATACCGATATGCGTGTTCGCGGCTGGGTAGGATCGGTCGATCTCAACGATGATTCACGCTTTGGTCATGTTGATATGGTTAATGCGATCCGATCGCCAGGATCGGTGCTCAAACCATTTGTTTATGGTCTGGCTCTGGATGAAGGTTTGATCCACCCGGCATCGCTGTTGCAAGACGTCCCCCGACGCACCGGTGATTATCGACCTGGTAACTTTGACAGCGGTTTTCATGGCCCGATCAGCATGAGCGAGGCGCTGGTGCGCTCGCTGAACTTACCTGCTGTGCAGGTGCTGGAAGCCTATGGCCCGAAACGGTTTGCGGCAAAATTACGCAATGTTGGATTGCCGTTGTATTTGCCCAACGGTGCTGCGCCCAATCTTTCGCTCATTCTCGGCGGCGCTGGTGCAAAACTGGAAGATATGGCCGCAACGTATACCGCGTTTGCTCGCCACGGTAAGGCGGGTAAGTTGCGCTTACAGCCGGGCGACCCATTACTTGAGCGACCGTTAATGTCGCCGGGGGCCGCGTGGATTATCCGCCGTATTATGGCAGATGAAGCGCAGCCGCTTCCGGATGGTGCCTTGCCACGCGTCGTACCACTGGCGTGGAAAACAGGAACCAGTTATGGCTACCGCGATGCATGGGCAATAGGGATAAACGCTCGCTATGTGGTCGGTATCTGGACCGGCAGGCCGGACGGCACGCCCGTTGTCGGTCAGTTTGGTTTTGCCAGCGCCGTACCGCTGTTGAATCAGGTCAATAATATCTTACTGTCGCGCAGTGCGAATCTGCCGGAAGACCCGCGTCCTGACTCCGTAAGCCGTGGCGTTATCTGCTGGCCTGGCGGACAGTCTTTGCCGGAAGGTGACGGTAACTGTCGCCGCCGCCTGGCAACCTGGCTGCTGGACGGGAGCCTGCCGCCAACGCTATTACTGCCGGAGCAGGAAGGCATTAACGGCATTCGTTTCCCCATCTGGCTGGATGAAAACGGCAAACGTGTTGCCGCTGATTGCCCTCAGGCGCGACAAGAAATGATAAATGTCTGGCCGCTACCGCTGGAACCCTGGCTGCCCGCATCGGAGCGCCGCGCCGCACGCCTGCCATCGGCATCAACAAGTTGCCCGCCGTACGGTCACGATGCCCAGCTCCCGCTGCAGCTGACAGGCGTTCGCGATGGCGCGATTATTAAACGTTTACCTGGCACTGCTGATGCTTCTTTGCCTGTGCAAACCACGGGTGGCGCAGGTGGACGATGGTGGTTTCTTAATGGTGCGCCGTTAACTGAACGTGGGCGTAACATTACGTTGCGTTTGAGTGAAAAAGGTGATTATCAGTTACTGGTGATGGATGAAATGGGACAGGTCGCGACGGTGAGATTTGCCATGCAGTAGTCTGTTTTGTCAGATTTTGTTGCTTAAACTCGGTTTATTTTAAAAAAATGTTACCTTCATCAATGGTCAACGGCCCTGTAGCTCATTATAATCCGCGCCATCTCGTACGCTGGTACAGACAACAACAGAATAATTTACAGAGGTAAAAATGGCTATTGAACGTACTTTTTCCATCATCAAACCGAATGCGGTAGCAAAAAACGTTATTGGTAATATCTTTGCGCGCTTTGAAGCTGCTGGATTCAAAATTGTCGGCACCAAAATGCTGCACCTGACCGTTGAACAGGCTCGTGGCTTTTATGCTGAACACGATGGAAAACCGTTCTTTGATGGTCTGGTTGAGTTCATGACCTCTGGCCCGATCGTGGTTTCCGTACTGGAAGGTGAAAACGCCGTTCAGCGCCACCGCGATCTGCTGGGCGCGACCAACCCGGCAAACGCACTGGCCGGTACTCTGCGCGCTGATTACGCTGACAGCCTGACCGAAAACGGTACCCACGGTTCTGATTCCGTCGAATCCGCCGCTCGCGAAATCGCCTTCTTCTTCGGTGAAGGCGAAGTGTGTCCGCGCACACGTTAATATTTTCGTAAATGCCGCGTGCAAACGTGGCATCCATGCGCCAGAATTTGTACAATGTAGCGCCCCCGGACGAGCAGCAGCTCACCGGGGCGTTTCTTTTTTCAACCCTCCAGGGGCCATAACGTGTAATAACGAGGCCGGAATAGCATATGTCTGAACAATTAGTCACACCTGAAAACGTCACCACAAAAGATGGAAAAATCAACCTGCTGGATCTCAACCGTCAGCAGATGCGGGAGTTTTTTAAAGATTTAGGTGAAAAACCCTTCCGCGCCGATCAGGTGATGAAGTGGATGTATCACTATTGCTGCGACAACTTTGATGAGATGACCGACATCAACAAAGTGTTGCGCGGCAAACTGAAAGAGGTGGCGGAGATCCGCGCACCGGAAGTGGTTGAAGAACAGCGTTCATCTGACGGCACCATTAAATGGGCAATTGCCGTGGGCGATCAGCGCGTTGAAACGGTGTACATTCCGGAAGACGACCGCGCCACACTTTGCGTCTCCTCGCAGGTTGGCTGTGCGCTGGAGTGTAAATTTTGTTCCACTGCCCAGCAAGGTTTCAACCGTAACCTGCGGGTGTCGGAAATTATCGGCCAGGTGTGGCGTGCGGCGAAAATCGTCGGCGCAGCAAAAGTCACCGGTCAGCGTCCGATCACTAACGTAGTGATGATGGGCATGGGCGAGCCGCTGCTCAACCTGAACAATGTCGTTCCGGCGATGGAAATCATGCTCGACGACTTTGGCTTTGGCTTGTCTAAACGTCGCGTGACGCTCTCTACATCGGGTGTTGTTCCGGCACTGGATAAACTGGGCGATATGATTGACGTTGCGCTGGCAATCTCTCTGCATGCGCCGAACGACGAAATTCGTGACGAAATTGTACCGATCAACAAAAAGTACAATATCGAAACTTTCCTCGCTGCGGTGCGCCGTTATCTGGAAAAGTCCAATGCCAATCAGGGCCGCGTCACCATTGAATACGTGATGCTTGACCATGTTAACGACGGTACAGAGCACGCGCATCAACTGGCGGAGCTGCTGAAAGATACACCGTGTAAGATCAACCTGATTCCGTGGAACCCGTTCCCGGGCGCGCCGTATGGCCGCAGTTCGAACAGTCGTATCGATCGCTTCTCAAAAGTGTTGATGAGCTATGGGTTCACAACCATCGTGCGTAAAACGCGTGGGGATGATATCGACGCAGCCTGCGGGCAATTAGCGGGCGAGGTTATCGACCGTACTAAACGTACCCTGCGCAAACGGATGCAGGGAGAAGCCATCGACGTGAAAACGGTTTGATGTCTCTTGCGCCACGGTTACTTTTTGTACCGTGGCGTAATCTTTTATGAATATAGCATTAAGTTGCAATTGTCTGATCAATATTAACGGTGCGTTTTTGCTGACTTTAAGGCAGTATGTAACGATGCAACAGTGAGTTAGCTTTGATTCATGTGGGCTTTGTCATGAGCACACAGACAGTCTTATACTGTATGATAAAGGTTAACTTAATGGATGTCTCGCGGTGTGGGTGAGTATGATGACTCACCGGCATCTCAATTCTCATTTAAACGTACCTGCAGCGAATGAATACTGAAGCCACGCACGACCAAAATGAAGCACTTACTACCGGCGCTCGCTTGCGTAATGCCCGCGAACAACTTGGACTTAGCCAGCAAGCCGTTGCCGAACGACTTTGTCTGAAGGTTTCCACGGTACGCGATATTGAAGAGGATAAGGCGCCAGCCGACCTTGCATCAACATTCCTGCGCGGGTATATCCGGTCTTATGCACGACTGGTGCATATTCCGGAAGAAGAACTGCTGCCGGGGCTGGAAAAACAGGCTCCGTTACGGGCCGCAAAAGTTGCGCCCATGCAGAGTTTCTCTCTCGGCAAGCGACGTAAAAAACGCGATGGCTGGCTGATGACCTTCACCTGGCTGGTGTTATTCGTGGTGATTGGACTGAGCGGTGCCTGGTGGTGGCAAGATCACAAAGCCCAGCAGGAAGAGATCACGACTATGGCCGATCAGACCACAGCCGAACTGAACGGTAATAGCGACCAGGCGCAGAGCGTGCCGTTAGATACCTCCTCAAATGCTAGTCAGAGTGACTCCACCACGACGTCAGCACCTGCGGATACTACCGCTGCAAACACGCAAACGTCAGACGTGACCACGCCAGCCCCTGCCGTTGAACCAGCGCAGAACGCAGTTGTTCCGCCATCGCAGGCGAATGTGGATACCGCGGCTACGACCGCGCCAACTGCAACGACGCCAGATGACGCGGCACCACTGCCAACCGATCAGGCTGGTGTAACAACACCAGCGGCTGACCCGAATGCGCTGGTCATGAACTTTACTGCCGATTGCTGGCTGGAAGTCACCGATTCTACTGGCAAAAAACTGTTCAGCGGGATGCAGCGTAAAGGCGGTAACTTGAATTTAGCCGGTCAGGCACCGTATAAACTGAAAATTGGTGCGCCAGCCGCAGTACAGATCCAGTATCAAGGGAAACCTGTCGATCTGAGTCGTTTTATCAGAACTAACCAGGTTGCGCGTCTGACCCTAAATGCCGAACAATCACCGGCGCAGTAACAGACGGGTAACGCGGGAGATTTTGCATGCATAACCAGGCTCCAATTCAACGTAGAAAATCAACACGTATTTACGTTGGGAATGTGCCGATTGGCGATGGAGCTCCCATCGCCGTACAGTCCATGACTAATACGCGCACGACGGACGTCGAAGCGACGGTCAATCAAATCAAGGCGCTGGAACGTGTTGGTGCCGATATCGTCCGTGTTTCAGTACCGACGATGGACGCGGCAGAAGCGTTCAAACTCATCAAACAGCAGGTTAACGTACCGCTGGTGGCCGACATCCACTTTGACTATCGCATTGCGCTGAAAGTGGCGGAATACGGCGTCGACTGCCTGCGCATTAACCCAGGCAATATCGGTAATGAAGAGCGTATTCGCATGGTGGTTGACTGTGCGCGCGATAAAAACATTCCGATCCGTATTGGCGTTAACGCCGGATCGCTGGAAAAAGATCTGCAAGAAAAGTATGGCGAACCGACGCCGCAGGCGTTGCTTGAGTCCGCCATGCGTCATGTTGATCATCTTGATCGTCTGAACTTCGATCAGTTTAAAGTCAGTGTTAAAGCGTCAGACGTTTTCCTGGCAGTAGAATCGTACCGTCTGCTGGCAAAACAGATCGATCAGCCGCTGCATCTTGGGATCACCGAAGCCGGTGGCGCACGCAGTGGGGCGGTGAAATCTGCCATCGGTTTAGGTCTGTTGCTGTCTGAAGGTATTGGTGACACGCTGCGCGTTTCGCTGGCTGCCGATCCGGTTGAAGAGATCAAAGTCGGTTTCGATATCCTTAAATCGCTGCGAATCCGTTCGCGCGGGATCAACTTCATCGCCTGCCCGACCTGTTCTCGTCAGGAGTTTGACGTCATTGGTACGGTTAACGCACTTGAGCAGCGTCTGGAAGATATCATTACCCCGATGGACGTTTCGATCATTGGTTGCGTGGTGAATGGCCCTGGTGAGGCACTGGTTTCTACACTCGGCGTCACGGGCGGTAACAAGAAAAGCGGCCTTTACGAAGATGGCGTGCGCAAAGACCGTCTGGACAACAATGACATGATCGACCAGCTGGAAGCGCGCATTCGTGCGAAAGCCAGTCAGCTGGACGAAGCGCGTCGAATTGACGTTCAGCAGGTTGAAAAATAATAACGTGATGGGAAGCGCCTCGCTTCCCGTGTATGATTGAACCCGCATAGCTCCCGAAACATTGACGGAAGCGTTGAGGGTTCATTTTTATATTCAGAAAGAGAATAAACGTGGCAAAAAACATTCAAGCCATTCGCGGCATGAACGATTACCTGCCTGGCGAAACGGCCATTTGGCAGCGCATTGAAGGCACACTGAAAAACGTGCTCGGCAGCTACGGTTACAGTGAAATCCGCTTGCCGATTGTAGAGCAGACCCCGCTATTCAAACGTGCGATTGGTGAAGTCACCGACGTGGTTGAAAAAGAGATGTACACCTTTGAGGATCGCAATGGCGACAGCCTGACTTTGCGCCCTGAAGGGACGGCGGGCTGTGTACGCGCCGGCATCGAGCATGGTCTTCTGTACAATCAGGAACAGCGTCTGTGGTATATCGGGCCGATGTTCCGCCATGAGCGTCCGCAAAAAGGCCGTTATCGTCAATTCCATCAGCTAGGTTGTGAAGTCTTCGGTCTGCAGGGGCCGGATATTGACGCCGAATTGATCATGCTCACCGCCCGCTGGTGGCGTGCGCTGGGTATCTCTGAACACGTTACCCTCGAGTTGAACTCTATCGGCTCGCTGGAAGCACGCGCCAATTACCGCGATGCGTTGGTGGCATTCCTCGAACAGCATAAAGAAAAGCTGGACGAAGACTGCAAACGCCGCATGTACACCAACCCGCTGCGCGTGCTGGATTCCAAAAATCCGGAAGTGCAGGCGTTACTCAATGACGCTCCGGCGTTAGGCGATTATCTTGACGAGGAGTCTCGCGAGCATTTTGCTGGTCTGTGCAAACTGCTGGAGAGCGCAGGTATTGCCTACACCGTCAACCAGCGTTTGGTGCGTGGTCTGGATTACTACAATCGTACCGTTTTCGAATGGGTGACTAACAGCCTCGGTTCCCAGGGAACCGTGTGCGCAGGCGGTCGTTATGACGGTCTGGTGGAACAGCTGGGTGGCCGTGCAACACCGGCAGTAGGTTTTGCGATGGGCCTCGAACGTCTTGTATTGTTAGTTCAGGCAGTTAATCCGGAATTTAAAGCCGATCCCGTTGTCGATATATACCTGGTGGCTTCAGGCGCCGATACACAATCTGCGGCGCTGGCATTAGCTGAGTGTCTGCGTGATGAATTACCGGGTGTGAAATTGATGACCAACCACGGCGGCGGCAACTTTAAGAAACAGTTTGCCCGTGCTGATAAATGGGGCGCACGCGTTGCTGTGGTGCTGGGTGAGTCCGAAGTGGCCAACGGCACGGCAGTAGTGAAGGATTTGCGCTCTGGTGAGCAAACGGCAGTTGCGCAGGATAGCGTAGCCGCGCATTTGCGCACGTTACTGGGTTAAGGAAGGAGAAGGACAGCGTGGAAATTTACGAGAACGAAAACGACCAGGTTGAAGCGGTTAAACGCTTTTTTGCTGAAAATGGCAAAGCACTGGCTGTTGGGGTGATTTTGGGCGTTGGCGCACTGATTGGCTGGCGCTACTGGAACAGCCATCAGGTTGATTCCGCACGCTCCACTTCTCTTGCCTATCACAATGCGGTTACCGCAGTTAGCGAAGGCAAACCAGACAGCATTCCAGCGGCGGAAAAATTCGCTGCTGAAAATAAAAATACTTATGGCGCGCTGGCTTCTTTGGAACTTGCGCAGCAATTTGTTGACAAAAATGAACTAGAGAAAGCTGCCGCCCAATTGCAACAAGGGTTGGCGGACACGAGCGATGAAAATCTCAAAGCCGTGATAAATCTGCGTCTTGCCCGAGTTCAGGTGCAGCTCAAGCAGGCTGATGCCGCGCTGAAAACCCTTGAAACCATTAAAGGTGAAGGGTGGGCTGCTATTGTTGCCGACCTGCGTGGTGAAGCATTGCTGAGCAAAGGTGATAAGCAAGGTGCGCGTAGTGCATGGGAAGCAGGCGTGAAAAGCGATGCTACCCCGGCACTGAGCGAAATGATGCAGATGAAAATTAATAATTTGTCCATCTGAGAGGGACCCGATGCAATTGCGTAAATTACTGCTGCCAGGACTGCTTTCCGTTACTCTTTTAAGCGGCTGTTCGCTGTTTAACAGCGAAGAAGATGTGGTAAAGATGTCCCCATTGCCGACCGTTGAAAACCAGTTTACGCCGACCACGGCGTGGAGCACCTCTGTTGGTAGCGGCATTGGCAACTTCTATTCTAATCTTCATCCGGCACTGGCGGACAACGTTGTCTAT
Source organism: Escherichia sp. E13S3 (assembly GCF_004212325.1). Classification (NCBI taxonomy): domain Bacteria; kingdom Pseudomonadati; phylum Pseudomonadota; class Gammaproteobacteria; order Enterobacterales; family Enterobacteriaceae; genus Escherichia; species Escherichia sp. E13S3. Next base: position 3,080 of record NZ_RHJR01000006.1, on the reverse strand, counting down.
GCAGCGGATCGCGCTGGTTTAGTAAAAGCGATGAATGCGGATGACGGCAAAGAAATCTGGTCTGTCAGTCTGGCCGAGAAAGATGGCTGGTTGTCTAAAGAGCCGGCATTGCTTTCTGGCGGCGTGACCGTAGCAGGTGGTCACGTTTACATTGGCAGCGAAAAGGCGCAGGTTTACGCGCTGAATACCAGCGATGGTACTGTAGCATGGCAAACTAAAGTCGCAGGCGAAGCACTTTCTCGCCCGGTGGTTAGCGATGGTCTGGTACTTATCCACACCAGTAATGGTCAGTTGCAAGCGCTGAACGAAGCAGACGGTGCTGTTAAATGGACAGTTAACCTCGATATGCCTTCGCTCTCTTTGCGTGGCGAATCTGCGCCAGCCACAGCGTTTGGCGCAGCAGTCGTTGGTGGTGATAATGGCCGCGTCAGCGCAGTACTGATGCAACAGGGCCAGATGATTTGGCAACAGCGCATCTCCCAGTCGACCGGTTCTACTGAAATCGACCGTCTGAGCGATGTTGACACAACTCCAGTAATCATTAACGGCGTTGTTTTTGCACTGGCCTATAATGGTAACCTGACGGCGCTTGATCTGCGCAGCGGTCAGATTATGTGGAAACGCGAACTGGGTTCGGTGAATGATTTCATCGTCGACGGTAACCGTATCTATCTGGTCGATCAAAATGACCGGGTGATGGCGTTGACCATTGATGGCGGCGTTACGCTGTGGACGCAAAGCGATCTGTTGCATCGCCTGCTGACTTCTCCGGTGCTGTATAATGGCAACCTGGTGGTGGGTGACAGTGAAGGCTATCTGCACTGGATTAATGTCGAAGATGGTCGTTTCGTTGCCCAGCAAAAAGTTGATAGCTCCGGTTTCCAGACCGAACCGGTTGCCGCTGATGGCAAACTGCTGATCCAGGCAAAAGACGGGACTGTGTACTCCATTACACGTTAATCGTCTCTGTCGTTCACTTTGAAAACGGCTCCTGGACAGGGGCCGTTTTCCTGTTTTTAACAACGACGCAAAAAAAGCGATCGTTGTCTGATGATTTATAAAAATGAGGCTTTAAACATGGTACCTGTGGTCGCGCTTGTCGGGCGCCCTAACGTAGGAAAATCCACGTTATTTAACCGTCTAACTCGCACCCGAGATGCGCTGGTTGCGGATTTCCCGGGTCTGACTCGTGACCGTAAGTACGGTCGTGCAGAAATTGAAGGCCGCGAGTTTATCTGTATTGATACCGGCGGTATTGACGGTACGGAAGACGGTGTTGAAACCCGCATGGCGGAACAGTCGCTGCTGGCGATTGAAGAAGCAGACGTTGTACTGTTTATGGTTGATGCGCGTGCTGGCCTGATGCCGGCAGATGAAGCTATTGCCAAGCACCTGCGCTCCCGAGAAAAACCTACCTTCCTGGTGGCAAACAAAACTGATGGTTTAGATCCAGACCAGGCAGTTGTTGATTTCTATTCGCTCGGTTTAGGCGAAATCTACCCAATTGCCGCGTCTCATGGCCGTGGCGTATTAAGCCTGCTGGAGCACGTCCTTCTGCCGTGGATGGAAGATCTCGCCCCGCAAGAAGAAGTGGACGAAGACGCAGAATACTGGGCGCAATTTGAAGCGCAAGAGAACGGCGAAGAGGAAGACGACTTCGATCCTCAAAGTCTGCCGATCAAACTGGCGATAGTGGGTCGTCCGAACGTCGGTAAGTCTACGCTCACTAACCGTATTCTCGGTGAAGAACGCGTTGTGGTTTACGACATGCCAGGCACAACGCGTGACAGTATTTACATTCCAATGGAACGTGACGGACGTGAGTATGTACTCATTGACACCGCAGGCGTACGTAAACGCGGCAAAATCACCGATGCTGTAGAGAAATTCTCAGTAATCAAAACGTTGCAGGCAATTGAAGATGCCAACGTGGTGATGCTGGTCATTGATGCACGCGAAGGTATTTCCGATCAGGATCTCTCCCTGCTGGGCTTTATTCTCAATAGTGGGCGCTCACTTGTGATTGTGGTGAACAAGTGGGATGGCCTGAGCCAGGAAGTGAAAGAGCAGGTGAAAGAGACGCTGGACTTCCGTCTGGGCTTTATCGATTTTGCTCGCGTGCACTTTATTTCTGCATTGCACGGCAGTGGTGTTGGTAACCTCTTTGAATCAGTGCGTGAAGCATATGACAGCTCTACCCGTCGCGTGGGTACGTCTATGCTGACACGAATCATGACCATGGCTGTTGAAGATCACCAGCCGCCGCTGGTTCGCGGGCGTCGCGTGAAGCTGAAATATGCCCACGCTGGTGGTTATAACCCGCCGATTGTGGTGATTCACGGTAACCAGGTGAAAGACCTGCCGGATTCCTACAAGCGTTATCTGATGAACTATTTCCGCAAGTCTCTGGATGTGATGGGGACGCCGATTCGTATTCAGTTCAAAGAAGGGGAAAACCCATATGCGAACAAGCGTAACACCCTGACGCCGACCCAGATGCGCAAGCGTAAGCGCCTGATGAAGCATATCAAGAAAAGTAAGTAATTACTTATCTGGTTTCCCTTTCCATATGGAAAGGGAAACCCATGAAAATATGAGGATCATTTATGGAACTCAGCTGCCCAATCTGCCAAAAACCTCTCGAACGTCAAGGTGAGACGGCTCACTGCGTAACTTGCGACAAAGATTTCATCGTCCAGGCACTTTGCCCTGACTGCCACCAACCGTTACAGGTGTTAAAAGCGTGTGGTGCGGTGGATTATTTCTGCCAGCATGGTCACGGTTTAATTTCTAAAACCCGTATTGAATTTGTCATTGCTTAATATCACTGGAATATATGATTTTGCATCATATATTCCTAATATAAATATTATAATCTTTTCTCTATTAGATTAACGGCTAATTAAAAATGAGCAAAGTCTCATTATTATAACTTTAAGACTATGTTTAGCACTTCTGGTGTGCAGCTGCTGCGTTATCTGGAATACAATATTAGACATTATTTTAGAATTAAATTCCCACAGGGAAAAACATGTTGCAATGGATCCGCTATATAACACTAATATTTATCTCCGGTGCTG
>NZ_RHJR01000005.1:0-3111 GCF_004212325.1 Escherichia sp. E13S3 | reverse complement strand
GATGTCTCATCCGCCAAAACATCTTCGGCGTTGTAAGGTTAAGCCTCACGGTTCATTAGTACCGGTTAGCTCAACGCATCGCTGCGCTTACACACCCGGCCTATCAACGTCGTCGTCTTCAACGTTCCTTCAGGAGACTTAAAGTCTCAGGGAGAACTCATCTCGGGGCAAGTTTCGTGCTTAGATGCTTTCAGCACTTATCTCTTCCGCATTTAGCTACCGGGCAGTGCCATTGGCATGACAACCCGAACACCAGTGATGCGTCCACTCCGGTCCTCTCGTACTAGGAGCAGCCCCCCTCAGTTCTCCAGCGCCCACGGCAGATAGGGACCGAACTGTCTCACGACGTTCTAAACCCAGCTCGCGTACCACTTTAAATGGCGAACAGCCATACCCTTGGGACCTACTTCAGCCCCAGGATGTGATGAGCCGACATCGAGGTGCCAAACACCGCCGTCGATATGAACTCTTGGGCGGTATCAGCCTGTTATCCCCGGAGTACCTTTTATCCGTTGAGCGATGGCCCTTCCATTCAGAACCACCGGATCACTATGACCTGCTTTCGCACCTGCTCGCGCCGTCACGCTCGCAGTCAAGCTGGCTTATGCCATTGCACTAACCTCCTGATGTCCGACCAGGATTAGCCAACCTTCGTGCTCCTCCGTTACTCTTTAGGAGGAGACCGCCCCAGTCAAACTACCCACCAGACACTGTCCGCAACCCGGATCACGGGTCCACGTTAGAACATCAAACATTAAAGGGTGGTATTTCAAGGTCGGCTCCATGCAGACTGGCGTCCACACTTCAAAGCCTCCCACCTATCCTACACATCAAGGCTCAATGTTCAGTGTCAAGCTATAGTAAAGGTTCACGGGGTCTTTCCGTCTTGCCGCGGGTACACTGCATCTTCACAGCGAGTTCAATTTCACTGAGTCTCGGGTGGAGACAGCCTGGCCATCATTACGCCATTCGTGCAGGTCGGAACTTACCCGACAAGGAATTTCGCTACCTTAGGACCGTTATAGTTACGGCCGCCGTTTACCGGGGCTTCGATCAAGAGCTTCGCTTGCGCTAACCCCATCAATTAACCTTCCGGCACCGGGCAGGCGTCACACCGTATACGTCCACTTTCGTGTTTGCACAGTGCTGTGTTTTTAATAAACAGTTGCAGCCAGCTGGTATCTTCGACTGATTTCAGCTCCATCCGCAAGGGACTTCACCTACGTATCAGCGTGCCTTCTCCCGAAGTTACGGCACCATTTTGCCTAGTTCCTTCACCCGAGTTCTCTCAAGCGCCTTGGTATTCTCTACCTGACCACCTGTGTCGGTTTGGGGTACGATTTGATGTTACCTGATGCTTAGAGGCTTTTCCTGGAAGCAGGGCATTTGTTGCTTCAGCACCGTAGTGCCTCGTCATCACGCCTCAGCCTTAGTTTTCCGGATTTGCCTGGAAAACCAGCCTACACGCTTAAACCGGGACAACCGTCGCCCGGCCAACATAGCCTTCTCCGTCCCCCCTTCGCAGTAACACCAAGTACAGGAATATTAACCTGTTTCCCATCGACTACGCCTTTCGGCCTCGCCTTAGGGGTCGACTCACCCTGCCCCGATTAACGTTGGACAGGAACCCTTGGTCTTCCGGCGAGCGGGCTTTTCACCCGCTTTATCGTTACTTATGTCAGCATTCGCACTTCTGATACCTCCAGCATACCTCACAGTACACCTTCACAGGCTTACAGAACGCTCCCCTACCCAACAACACATAGTGTCGCTGCCGCAGCTTCGGTGCATGGTTTAGCCCCGTTACATCTTCCGCGCAGGCCGACTCGACCAGTGAGCTATTACGCTTTCTTTAAATGATGGCTGCTTCTAAGCCAACATCCTGGCTGTCTGGGCCTTCCCACATCGTTTCCCACTTAACCATGACTTTGGGACCTTAGCTGGCGGTCTGGGTTGTTTCCCTCTTCACGACGGACGTTAGCACCCGCCGTGTGTCTCCCGTGATAACATTCTCCGGTATTCGCAGTTTGCATCGGGTTGGTAAGTCGGGATGACCCCCTTGCCGAAACAGTGCTCTACCCCCGGAGATGAGTTCACGAGGCGCTACCTAAATAGCTTTCGGGGAGAACCAGCTATCTCCCGGTTTGATTGGCCTTTCACCCCCAGCCACAAGTCATCCGCTAATTTTTCAACATTAGTCGGTTCGGTCCTCCAGTTAGTGTTACCCAACCTTCAACCTGCCCATGGCTAGATCACCGGGTTTCGGGTCTATACCCTGCAACTTAACGCCCAGTTAAGACTCGGTTTCCCTTCGGCTCCCCTATTCGGTTAACCTTGCTACAGAATATAAGTCGCTGACCCATTATACAAAAGGTACGCAGTCACCCCATAAAGAGGCTCCCACTGCTTGTACGTACACGGTTTCAGGTTCTTTTTCACTCCCCTCGCCGGGGTTCTTTTCGCCTTTCCCTCACGGTACTGGTTCACTATCGGTCAGTCAGGAGTATTTAGCCTTGGAGGATGGTCCCCCCATATTCAGACAGGATACCACGTGTCCCGCCCTACTCATCGAGCTCACAATATGTGCATTTTTGTGTACGGGGCTGTCACCCTGTATCGCGCGCCTTTCCAGACGCTTCCACTAACACACACACTGATTCAGGCTCTGGGCTGCTCCCCGTTCGCTCGCCGCTACTGGGGGAATCTCGGTTGATTTCTTTTCCTCGGGGTACTTAGATGTTTCAGTTCCCCCGGTTCGCCTCATTAACCTATGGATTCAGTTAATGATAGTGTGACGAATCACACTGGGTTTCCCCATTCGGAAATCGCCGGTTATAACGGTTCATATCACCTTACCGACGCTTATCGCAGATTAGCACGTCCTTCATCGCCTCTGACTGCCAGGGCATCCACCGTGTACGCTTAGTCGCTTAACCTCACAACCCGAAGATGTTTCTTTCGATTCATCATCGTGTTGCGAAAATTTGAGAGACTCACGAACAACTTTCGTTGTTCAGTGTTTCAATTTTCAGCTTGATCCAGATTTTTAAAGAGCAAAACTTCGCAGTGAACCTTTGCAGGTACACTCTGAAGTATTTTTTATTTAATCAC